>JALUWE010000342.1 GCA_027019845.1 Anaerolineales bacterium
GTCGTTGTCCATGTCGTCGTCATTGGCATTGCCGTTGTGTTCGGCCTCGTTGTCGTTGCCCATGTCGTCGTCATTGGCGTTGCCGTTGTGTTCGGCCTCGTTGTCGTTGCCCATGTCGTCGTCATTGGCATTGCCGTTGTGTTCGGCTTCGTTGTCGTTGCCCATGTCGTCGTCGTCGTCATTGGCATTGCCGTTGTGTTCGGCTTCGTTGTCGTTGCCCATGTCGTCGTCATTGGCATTGCCGTTGTCGTTGCTCATCGCGTCGCCGGCGCCGCTAACGGCAGGGGGGGCGGTTACACTGGCCGCGGTCAAAGCGGTCTGCAAGGACGGCTTAGCGGTCTCGGGCGCAGTTGCCAGGATTGTCTCAAAAACCTGTTCCTGCTGCGCTACGGCCTCTTCCAAACTGGCGGCCAGTTCGCTGCCCTGCGCCGGGTCCTGGCCAGAAACTTTCTGTACCTTCTCCGAGGCGGCTGCCAGATGCGTTTCAAGGCTGGGAACTGCAATGAGTATATCATCGTAGCGTCCTTCCTGAGCCAGCATCTGCATCTCTTCAAGCCGGGTTTGGGCGATGCTCAGGTGCAGTTTGGCCTGGGAAGCAGTGCCTGGGGCAAGAGAGACGCGGGTTTGTTCCAGCGCGGTTTTGACGGGGTACAGCGCATCTCCCGGAAGCGCTGCCTGCGCTGCGTAGCTGGTGGATACTGCGCCGATTGCCAGTAAAATCAAAATCGAGAGGAACAATAGGGTTTTGCGGAACATTTTTGTACTCCTTATGGTGATGGAAATTTGTTGGTTCAATAGGGAAGTCGCATCTTGGTTCAAAAGGTTACGGGTAAAATTGGGAAAAAACCAAAAACTTGTCTGCAAAGGAACATCTGATGCCCAAAATTGCCTCCCGCCTGTCTGGTTTTACCGAATCCGTGATTCGGGAAATGACGCGCGTCGCCGACCAATACGGCGCGATCAACCTTTCCCAGGGCTTTCCGGACTTTGATCCGCCCACGGAGCTGGTCGCGGCAGCCCAACGTGCCTTAGAGCAGGGCTACCACCAATACGCGACCACCTGGGGCACGGCCAGCTTCCGCCAGGCGCTGGCGCGCAAACAAACCCGTTTCATGGGGGTGGAAATCGATCCGGATGCCCATATCACCGTGACCTGCGGTAGCACCGAGGCCATGATGACCGCTATGATGACGGTCTGTAATCCTGGCGATAAGGTGATCGTATTTTCGCCGTTCTACGAAAACTACGCCGCGGATGCCATTTTGAGCGGCGCAGAGCCGGTCTACGTTCCTCTCCGCCCGCCCGACTTTACCTTTGACCCCGACGAATTACGCCGCGCCTTCCAGCAGGGAGTCAAAGCGCTCGTGCTATGTAACCCGGCCAACCCAACCGGGAAAGTGTTTACACTCGAGGAGCTGCAACAGATCGCCGATCTGGCGCAGGAGTACGATACCTTCGTGCTGACCGATGAAGTCTACGAACACATCGTGTACGCGCCGCACAAACACACCTACATCGCCAGCTTGCCTGGCATGTTCGAGCGCACGCTCTCTTGTAGTTCCCTCTCCAAGACCTACGCCATCACTGGCTGGAGGCTGGGGTATGTGATCGCTCCGGCGGAGGTCACGGGTGGGGTGCGAAAAGTACACGATTTTCTGACCGTTGGCGCGCCGCACCCCCTCCAGCACGCTGCGGCCACTGCTCTGGATTTTTCGGATGATTACTACGACCGGCTGCTGGTGGATTACACCCGTCGCCGTGATCTGTTTCTGGGCTATCTCGACCGGGCCGGGTTGCGGTACACCATCCCCCAGGGAGCCTATTACGTCCTGGTAGACATCTCCGAATTCGGTTTCGAGGATGACACACGCTTCTGTGTCTGGCTGGCGGAGGAGATAGGCGTGGCCGCGGTGCCCGGCTCGAGCTTTTTCCGTGAGCCGGTCAACCATCTGATTCGTTTTCACTTTGCCAAACGGGAGGCAACACTGACCACCGCGGGGGAGCGGTTACTGCGGTTGAAAGCAGCTGTATAGTTGCCAATACGTTTGCCGGGCTACCCCTGTACCCATCTGTCAAAGGTAGGACTTACGCATTTGAAAAGTCGCATCCAGACCTCACAGGTCTCGAAGCGCAAGGAGATGCCCGGATGTAATCGGTTTTGGGTAAAATGTTCCTGCATCGTGTGGTAGTAGACCTGTGAGGTCTCAACTGCGTAAGTACTGTCAAAGAAATGTTAAGAAACCCTGAATGAACTGCGTAATTTCTGTAAACAGGCCATGCTTTGATGATATAATTTGCACGTCAGACAATCGAATAAGGTATCTTGAGTGATGAGATGCCGACCTTCGGGGCAGGGTGAGCGGTGGTTTCCGATCACTGCAATTCCCGACCGGTGGTGACGGGGCCGGGTCGCAAGACTCTCCCGAAGCCCACGAGCGAAGCAATCGTGGAGATTGCCGAGCAGGATCCGGTGAAAGTCCGGGGCCGACGGTATAGTCCGGATGGAAGAAGGGATGGCGGATTGCGTCTTTGGCGTGATTTGCCAGAAAACCAACGCCGCGGCCGGTGTTGTTTTGCTTTGCATGCCCCGAAAACTGTCAGGTTTTCGGGGTTTTGTGGTGCAGCAATTTGCCGCGTGTGTTGATCTCGCCCCGAAACATCCATGTTTCGGGGTTTTTGTATGTGGAGACCGTTATGGACATCACGCAAAGCCAGAAGTTTGGCCTGGCAGCCCGGCGTACCGCGCGCAAAGTACCGGCTCACGTGTACTTGGTGCCGCTCTCGCTGGTGCTGGCGATAGGTTTGTGGTATCTGATCGTCTTTCTGGCCGATTTCCCGGCCTTCATCCTGCCGACGCCGGACCAGGTATGGGCACGGATGTACACCAGCTTGCTGGATGGCTCGCTCATCCGCCACAGTCTGGTAACGTTGAGCGAGGTGCTGGCCGGTTTGGCGTTGGGGGTGTTGCTGGCGACCGTGCTCGGCTATTTGCTGGCAAAATCCGAGTATCTCGACCGGCTGCTTTCCCCCTATATCGTGGCCAGCCAATCCGTTCCCATCGTAGCGATTGCGCCGTTATTGGTGATCTGGTTTGGGCCAGGGCTGCTTTCCAAAGTGTTGATCGGGGCGTTGATCGTGTTTTTCCCGGTGTTGGTCAACATCGTGGTAGGGCTGCGTTCGGTCTCCCCTGATTTGCGCGACCTGATGCGCTCGCTACAGGCCACGCGCTGGCAAATGCTGCACATGCTCGAAATTCCCGCGGCGTTACCTGTGCTGCTGGGCGGTCTACGCATCGGCGCCACGCTTTCGGTGATCGGCGCGGTGGTGGGAGAGTACGTCGGCGCGGACCGCGGGCTGGGCTTCCTGATCAACGTGGGCCGCGGCCAGTATGACACCGCGCTGGTGTTCGTCGCGGTGTTCACCTTAGTGCTGATGGCCTTGTCGTTGTATACCGCGGTGCTGTGGCTCGAAAACCGCCTGCTCGTCTGGCGAGGAGAGTAGCCGGTGGTCAGTGGTCAGTGTTCAGTGTTCAGTGTTCAGTGTTCAGTATCCAGTATTCAGTGTTCAGTAAACACTCACCAATACCCAATTACCCAATTACCCAATTACCAATTACCCAATTACCCAATTACCCAATTACCCAATTACCAATTACCAATTACCCAATTACCCAATACCCAACTTCCCACCCTACCAACCAAAGGAGTCCTGACATAATGAAACATCGCACCCTCATCGTTACTTTCATCGTTGCCTTCATTGTAGCTGCCTGTGGCGGGCAAACCGCTGATCCGGCCGCAGAACCGGCGGAATTACGGAAAGTCCGTCTGCCCATGGGCTACATTCCCAACGTGCAATATGCTCCCTACTATGTCACCGCGGAAAAAGGCTACTTTGCCCAGGCGGGTATCGAAGTGGAATTCGACTATAGCTTCGAGACCGACGGCGTCGCCCTGGTGGGCGCCAACGAAGTGCCCTTCGCTGTAGTCTCCGGGGAGCAGGTGCTGCTGGCGCGCGCCCAAGACATTCCGGTAGTCTACGTGGTGGCCTGGTTTCAGGAATATCCGGTCGCGGTGGTAGCAAAAACCGAAAGCGGTATCACCCGCCTGGAAGACCTGGCGGGCAAACGCGTCGGCCTGCCGGGCCTGTTCGGGGCCAACTACATCGGGTTGCGCGCCCTGCTCAATGTGGCCGGCATCCCCGAATCCGACTTGACGCTCGACTCCATCGGCTTCAATCAGGTCGAAGCCCTGGCGACCGATCAGGAACAGGCTGTGGTCGGTTATTTTTCCAACGAGCCGATCCAGTTGCGCGCTCAGGGGTACGAAATCGTGGAATTCCGCGTGGCCGACTACGTCCAACTGGCCTCCAACGGCATCATCACCAACGAGGAACTCATCCGCAACGAGCCTGAATTCGTGCGCGGCATGGTGCAGGCCTTTCTGCGCGGCCTGGCCGACACCATCGCCAACCCCGAGGAGGCCTACGAGATCAGCAAGAAATACGTCGAGAACCTGGCCGAAGCCGACCAGGCGGTCCAAAAAGAAATTCTGGCAAAATCCATTGAATTCTGGAAAGGCGATCCACTGGGATACTCGGACCCAGAGGCCTGGGAGAACATGCAAAACGTGCTGCTCGACATGGGGCTGCTGGAAAGTCCGCTCGATCTGGAGGCGGCTTTCACCAACGAGTTCATCCAACCATGAGGCCTTCCCAGCCCATCGTCACGGTTCAAGACGTGAGCGTGGTGTTCTCGAATGGGAACGGGGGGCTGCGCGCGCTGGAGAACATCTCCTTTTCTGTCTTCCCGCGGGAGTTTGTCTGCGTGTTAGGCCCCTCGGGAAGCGGCAAGTCCACCTTACTGCGCACGCTGGCGGGGCTGCTCGCGCCCACCCAGGGGCAGGTCTGTTTTGAGGGCCAGCCCCTGGACGGCCCCCGCCGAGGGGTGGGTTTCGTCTTTCAAAAAGCCAACCTGATGCCCTGGCGCACGGTGTTGCAAAACATCATTTTGCCGCTGGAGACTTTGGGCGTCCCACGGCAGCAAGCGGTTCCCCAGGCGCGCGAGCTGATCCAACTGGTGGGGTTGCAGGGCTTCGAAGATACGCTGCCGCGGGATTTGTCGGGCGGCATGGCCCAACGTGTCGCCATCGCCCGCGCGCTGGTACACGACCCCGACGTGCTGCTGCTCGACGAGCCGTTCGGCTCCCTCGACGCGCTGACCCGAGAGCGCATGGGCGCGGAATTGTTGCGTATCTGGCAGGTTCGGCAGAAGACGGTCATCATGGTGACGCACTCGATCCACGAATCGCTTTTCCTGGCGGACCGCGTGCTGGTGCTGACCCCCCGCCCGGGGCGTATTCGCCTCGATTTACCGGTCACCCTCCCCCGTCCGCGCCGCGAAGAGATCATCTACACGCCCGAATTCGGGGAACTGGCCCGCAAGCTGCGGGCTGCCATCGGCTAGACGTACTGAACACTGAACACTGAATACTGAACACTGAATACTGAATACTGAACACTGAGCACCGATCGCGTGGTAAGATTCTGAGAAAGTATTCACAATAGGATTTTGCCATGCGAAAACGAATCTTTCTTTTACTGCTCGGTTTTTTGCTCTTGATCGTTCCTAAAAGGGCTGGCGCGCAACAGGACGTGTCTTTCACCGCCCTGCAAATCGATCTCTGGCCCGAATACGACCGCCCGGAAATGCTGGTGGTGTACCGGGGAGTGCTCTCCCCGGAAGTGCAGTTACCCGCTATGCTCACCTTCCGCATTCCGGCAGCCGCAGGGGAGCCAAACGCGGTCGCTGAACGCACCGAGGGCCAGCCTCTTCTCAATGTGGAATACACGCGGGAGGTGCAAGGCGAATGGGCCCTGATCCGGTTTACCGCCACCATGCCCATTATTCAGCTTGAGTATTACGACCCCGGGCTGCAAAAGGATGGCGTTGATCGTGCTTTCGAGTATCGCTGGCCGGGTGATTATGATGTCGATCAGCTTCTCGTGATAGTGCAGCAGCCCACCGGGGCCACAGCCATGGAAACCATCCCCCGTCTGAGCGAGGTTTTACAAAACCCCAGCGATGGCATTATCTACCACAGCGCGGAGTTGGGCGCATTCAAGGCGGGGGAAACCTTCGACCTCACCATCAACTATCAGAAGGAATCCGACGCGTTGACCGTCGAATTTTTGCCTGTTCTGCCAGCCGAGCCGGTCTCCCCGGATACGCCGGGCAGGGTCAGCCTGGTCAACATTCTCCCCTGGGGCATTGGACTTTTAGGGGTGATCATCATTGCAGCCGGGTTGTATTGGTACTGGGTGACCGGGGAAAAGCGCACCCAACCGAACGTCCGGCCCCACAAAGCACGGAAGCAAATCCACACCATTTCCGATGAGCAGGAGATTCAGGACGACAGTGTGTTTTGTCACCAATGCGGCAAGCGCGCGGCTCCCGGAGACCGCTTCTGCCGGGCCTGCGGGACCAAATTGCGAGTGTGAACGCTCTTGAGGGGTGATTTCTACACCCGTTCGCGATACGCCAGTAACACAAAACAGGGCGCACAACTGTGCGCCCTGTTCGCGTGTGGCCTGGGGTGGGGCTACGGTTTGTTGATCACGATAGGCAGATACACCTTCCGGTCCTTCACCTGCACCACCGCGGAATCGCTGGCCATGGCGGTGAAAGTGGTGAACGGCACTTCCGCGGTGACGGTGATGGTATTGGTGAAATCGCTGGACACGCCGGAAAGCGAGCAGGTGTAGCTGGTGCTCTGGTTGGGGCCCAGCGTGCTCACTGCCAGGCCGGTTTCGCAGTCCGGCGCCAGCGTGTCGCTGATCACGAAGTTGGTCAGGCTGACGTTGCCGGTGTTGGTGATGGTGATGGTGAAATCGGCGCTGTCACCGACGAAGATGGTCTGTACGCCTGGAGTTTTGGCAACCGAGAGGCCGGGGATAAAGGTGGTCTCGACAGAACCGATGTCGCAAATCGCGAAGCCGTCACCGTCGCCGTCCACGGGCCGGGGCACGCCGCGCTGGTCTTGCGTCGGAAACAGAGAGGCGCACACCACGTCGTTGCCGCTGTCGATGGCCGGGCTGCCGGGCAGGGGCATGTGGGTGCGGGTGGCGCCGCCGTTGTTTTGCAGCGGGCCTAGCGCGGGGTTGATGGGCGTGCCCGCTGTGCCGATCTGGTCGCCGGGCACGCCAACCGGCCAGTTGCAGCCGTCGCTGTTACCGACCAGGTTGTAACCGCCGGAATCGGCGCTTGTCGGCGGGCCGGCGCAATCTGGCGCGAATGCTGCGGTGTTCCCGGCGATGATGGTGTTGGTAGCGGTCATGGGCGAAATGACGTTCAGCCAGAGGCCGCCGCCGTCGCCGGTGCCGTTGCCATCTGCATCGGCCTGGTTGCCGCTGATAGTGGTATTGATCAGTTGCAGTGTAAAACTTCCGCCGCCGCCCTGCGGCACCAGCGCGTTCAGGCTTTGTGGTTGCAGAGGAGCGGGGAGCTGCTGAACGAACGGAGGCAGCGTAGATGGCAGTGCGAGCGGAACGGGCAGGGATTGCAAAATGCCGCCTCCGTTTTGATCGGCACGGTTGCTGGAAACCGTGCTGTTATACACACCTAACAGGCCGAGGTTCGTGATGCCGCCACCGCCGCCCTGCGCCATGTTTTCGGCGACTGTACTATTGAAGATCAAGAGTAAAGAACCGTTGGCAATGCCTCCGCCATCCATTCCCGATTGGTTACCGGCCACCTCGCTGCCAACCAGGAAGTTTATGAATCCGCCTTCCATGGCGATGCCGCCGCCTGTGCCCCCGGCTGTGTTCCCGCTAATCGTACTGGTAAAGACTTGCAGGATACCGCGGACGAACACACCGCCGCCGTCGCCGCTGGTGCTGTTGCTGTACACCTGGCTTTCTTGCAGCAAGAAAGCGCTCTGGCCAACGGTTTGGGTGAGCGCGACGCCGCCGCCGGTGGTATAGGCCTGGTTGGCGGCGATGGTGCTCTGCTCCACTATCAGGGTCAACGTGAACATACTGCCGACCGCGCCGCCGATTCTGGCGGTGTTGCCGGACAGTTCGCTTTGCATGATGTTCAGAACGTTGGGAGAGTCCTCATTGTATATGGCCCCGCCAACGTCAGCCGCCGTGTTACTCAGGAAAAGGCTGTTGCTGATGGTTACGGTCTGGGTGAAATTTTCCATGCTCAACGCGCCGCCGTCGTCAGCTGACCAGTTGCCGATAAAGGCGCTGTTTTGGATGAACGCTGTCTGGTTCGAGCTATCGAAGTTGATGGCGCCGCCATCGTCGAGTCCCGAATTGGGCGCGCCGGCAACATTGCCCTGGAAAAGGCTGTTGGTGATGGTGATCACTGTCCTGCCTTCCAGGTTGATGGCACCGCCGTCGTCGGTGGGCGCGGTGTTGCTGAGGAAGGCGCTGCCAGAGATGGTGATGGTGTAGGCGCTGGATTCTGTGTGCAATGCGCCGCCCTCGAAACCGGCGGTGTTGCGTTCGAAGTAGCTGTCTGTGATGTTCAGGGCGACATCGCTGCCGTTGATCCGCACTCCGCCTCCGTCATCATCTGCATCGTTGGCAATGAAGGTGCTGTTGGTGATGTCCAGCAGGTTGTTGTCGGCATTCAAGCCGAGATTAATACCCGCGCCGTCATCAAGAACCGTATTGCTCAAGAACGCGGTGTTGAGAATGCTAATTGCCGTGTTGATGGACGCCACGTGTAGCCCGCCGCCATCGTCAATTGCAGTGTTGCTCATCACCGTCGTGTTGATCAGGGTAAGCGATTGACCCGGAGCGTCGAAGTATATCCCGCCACCATCGTAGGTAGGGGTGATGGCGTTGCCGTTCACGATGCTGACGCCGGAGATCACCGCGGTGGCGGAGATGATGTGCAGGGCGCGGTCGATCCCGTTGGCGTCCACGATGGCGGAGGCGTTGGCCGCGCCGGTGATGGTGAGCGGGTCGGTGACGTCCAGGTCGCCCGTCATGCCGGCGTCTTCGTTGTTACCGGCGATGCTGAGCACGTAGGTGCCGGGGGGCAGTTGTACCACGTCCGGGCCGGGGTTGGCGTTGGCGGCCAGAATGGCTTCGCGCAGGGAGCAGTCTCCCACCGCGCACCCGTCTGGGGCCGGATCGTCCGTGCGGCTGACCACGAACGTGGAGGCAGCCCGCGCTCGCGGCGCGAGCCAGCCAACCAGCGTGAGCATCAAGCCGATGCCCAGCGATATTGCCAGGAACAACGAGAGAACCCGGCGCGGGATCGATCTGCCGCGGGCCGGGTTGTGGTTGGGGTGCAAAGTATCGGTTTGAGAGTGCATGGTTATCCTCCGGTTTGTTTTGTAGCGCTCTGTATGCGTGAACCGCTCCCGGACCGGTTTTCTGACTGACAGAACGTCTGCCGATGTGGGTTACTGTGAATTAAATTATATCGAGAAATGGTGCGCGCGCAAGCCGGTGGGCATTGTGCAAATGCACTATTCGGAAGTGCCGCCATTGCAAAGCGCGCGCAAAGTGGAGAACTTGACAGGCGCAGGAAACGGAGTATGCTGACTTTGTATTTTTCATAACCACTTCGAGGTGCAACATGACGGAGAAAAACCTGTCCGGGGGGGCGATCTCATCTGCTATGCTGAAGAAATTGCCGCGCAATGTCTGGGCGGTCAGC
>JALUWE010000343.1 GCA_027019845.1 Anaerolineales bacterium
CAGGTCGCCCTGGAGGACGATGCGGTTGGGGAGGGAGAGGCCGCGCAGGCGCAGGGGGGTGAACATGGGGGGCGGGGAGAGGCGGTTTTGGCCGCCGAACCAGCGGTCGACGGCATCGACGTAGCGGGGGTCGCGGGTGCGCAGGTTGTCGTAGTGGATGCGGCCGGAGCGGGTGAGAAGCTGGAACGCGAATTGTTGCGGTTCGAGGTGGGTGTAGCGTTTGATGTTTTCGAAGTAGACGCGGCTTTCCTGGGCGGCCTGTTGCAGGATTTGGACGCGCGGGCGGCGTTCCATTTCGTAGGTGCGCAGGGCGGCGTCGAGGTCGGGCGCGGTTTCGAGGGCCTGGGCGAGGGCGATGGCGCCGTCCATGGCCAGTTTGGTGCCGGAGCCGATGGAGAAGTGGGCGGTGTGGGCTGAGTCGCCCAGCAGGACGATGTTTTCGTGCCGCCAGCTTTTGCACTGCACACGCACGAAGTTGACCCAGATGGAGCGGTTGGAGAGCAGTTTTGCGCCCCCGAGGAAGTCGGCGAACAGGTTCTGGCAGTATTCGATGCTGTCGGCTTCGCTGGCCTGGTCGAGGCCGGCGCGTTTCCAGACATCTTCTTCGCATTCGACGATGAAGGTGCTGGTCTGGCCGTCGAAGGGGTAGGCGTGTACCTGGAAGAGGCCGTGCCGGTTCTCTTTGAAGATGAAGGTGAAGGCGTCGAGCAGGCGGTTGGTGCCGAACCAGATGTATTTGGCTTTGCCGAGGGTGAGGGAGGGCCGGAACGAGCCTGCGAACTGGCCGCGGGTGTGGCTGTTGACGCCGTCCGCGGCGATGACCAGGTCGTAGTCGCGCGGGTCGAGCACCACGGGCGTGACGCCGGGGGCGAAGGTGCGGGATGAGGAGATTTGGGATTGGAGATTTGGGATTGGTGATTGGTGGTTTTCGATTTTCGATTTTCGATCTTCGAGCAAAACGCCTTCCTGCTCGAAACGCAGCTGCACGCCGAGTTCGCGGCAGCGGTCTTGCAGGATTTGGAGCAGGCGGCGGCGGGACATGCCCGCGAAGTTGTGGCCGTCGGCGCGGATGATTTGGCCTTTGTAGTGGATGTCGATGGGGGTCCAGTAGACGAACTCGTCGGTGATGCGCTGGTAGGTGGGGAAGTCGGCTTCGCGGAAGGTGTTGAGGGTGCGGTCGGAGAAGACCACGCCCCAGCCGTAGGTGGCGCCGTCGGGGTTGCGCTCGTAGAGGTGGATTTGGTGGTTGGGGTTGGCTTTTTTGAGCAGGATGGCGGCGTAGAGGCCGCCGGGGCCGCCGCCGAGGATGAGGATTTTCATAGGGCGTATTCAAATGGCGCAAAACATCTGCGAACGAATGGATTTACTCGCGGCTTCAGCGAACGCCTCGCACAGCGATAGTACGGTATAATTGCATACGGGCTGATGGGCGTTATAGGGTAATGCTGTAGACACACCTGGGAACTGAACATGAGTATTGGAACACATCCTGACAACACGGTAACAGAGAAATTGGGCAAATTGGCCGAATTGTATAAGCAGGGAGAGGTCAGCCCTATGGTGACGCGCACGTTAGACAAACTGTTGGCGTATGAAACCGAAGAGTGCCAGAGGCAATTGGGCGAGGTAAACGCGGACCTAAGCGCATTCGAGCAAAAGTATGGCCTGGCATCTGAAGAATTCTACCAACAATTCCGAGCCGGTCAAACCGATGATCGCATGGACTTTGTCGAATGGGCGTCACTGATTCAAATGGCGCAAAATCTTCGCGAACGTCTGGATTTACTCACCGGTAAGAAAAACGTGTGACCGTTACCGAATACCTGGAAAGCATCAAAGAACGTTTGTTGACCGACTCCCTTGTATTGGGGTTTCGCATCATTCGAGAACGAGCAACCCCTATAGACGGTCACATTCGCGCCAGATTGACTCTTTCCGATGGCAGTCTGCTTGAATTCTCAGAGTATTTTCGACGAACGGTCGATGATCACATAGAGGTGGTGACTTACAGTTATCATTGGGCGGACAAGGACAATACACTCATTCAACGGTGGGACAACGCACCCCATTTTCCAGACTTACCCGGCTTTCCCGATCATACTCATCAGGGAGAA
>JALUWE010000344.1 GCA_027019845.1 Anaerolineales bacterium
CCCCGCGATGGTGTGCGCCACACCCCGGTGCGCGGCCTGGTGCTTGCGCGCGTCGATCCCGGCGGCGACTGGCAGTACGGCGACCGCCTGACCCTGACCGGCCTGCTGGAAACCCCTCCAGAAGATGAAGCCTTCTCCTACCGCGACTACCTGGCCCGGCAGGGCGTGTACAGCTACATGCCCCGCGCCCGCGCCGCGCGCCTCGAACCCGGGCAAGGCAACCCGCTGCTGGCCGCGGTCTACCGCCTCAAACAGCGCGCCCTCTCCACCGTCTACCAGCTCTACCCCGACCCCGAAGCCTCCCTGCTGGCCGGAATCCTGCTGGGCGTCGAGACCGGCATCACCCCCGAACTGAAAGACGCCTTCCGCGACACCGGCACCGCGCACATCGTCGCCATCTCCGGCTTCAACATCACCATCGTAGCCGCCATCTTCACCTCCCTTTTCGGGCGCCTGCTCGGCAAACGCGGCGGCGCGGCCCTCGCCATCATCGCCATCAGCCTGTACACCCTGCTGGTCGGCGCAGACGCAGCCGTGGTGCGCGCCGCGCTCATGGGCGCGCTGGTCATCCTCGCCCGCCAGATCAACCGCCCCCAATCCGGCCTCAACGCCCTCACCCTGGCCGCGGCCATCATGGCCTTCGCCAACCCCCGCGTTCTGTGGGACGCCGGTTTCCAGCTCTCCTTCGCGGCTACCCTCGGCCTGTTGCTCTACGCCGAACCGCTCACCAACGCCTTCCGCGGCCTGGCCTCCCGCTACCTGCCGCGCAGCACGGTGCAACGCCTCACCCCAACAGTCAGCGAACTCTTCCTGCTCACCCTGGCCGCGCAAATCACCACCCTGCCGGTCATCGTCTACCAGTTCCAGCGCATCTCCCTGATCTCCTTCCTCGCCAACCCCCTGGTGCTGCCCGTCCAACCGCTGGTCATGATCCTGGGCGGCCTGGCCGTGCTGCTGGGACTGCTCGCCCTCCCCCTGGGCAAACTACTGGCCCTGCCCGCCTGGGTACTGACCGCCTACACCATCCGCGCGGTGGAATGGATGGCGAAAATCCCGGGCGGGGTAGCGGTCCTCGGGCCGGTCACCCTCCCGGTCGTGGTACTGCTCTTCGGCATCATCGCCGGGCTGACGCTGGCCGCGCGCGGTCGCCGTCCCCCAACGTGGGGCCGCGCCCTGGCATCCCCCGTTTCCCTGCTCGTCCTGCTGGTCCTCGCCGCCCTCACCTGGCGCGCGGCCCTCTCCGCGCCCGACGGCCAACTGCGCCTCACCCTGCTCGACGTGGGGCCGGGCGACGCCCTCCTCATCCGCACCCCGACCGGGCGCTGGGCACTGATCGACGGCGGCCCCTCCACCCTGGCCCTCTCCAACGGCCTGGGACGCCGCATCCCGCCCGGCCAGCGGCAACTGGACTTCCTGATCGTCGCCGCCACCGGCGAGCAAAACCTGGCCGCCCTGCCCCGCGTGGTCGAGCGCTTCCCGCCCGCCAGCGTGTTGTGGAGCGGCCTGCCCAACCGCTCTGCCGCCTCCCGCCGCCTGCAAGAGACCCTGATCGCCAGCCAGACCCCGATCATCACCGCCCAACCCGGGCACGCCCTCGATTTGGGCCGCGGCGCGGCCCTGCGCGTGCTGGCGGCCAGCAAAACCGGCGCGGTGCTGCTGCTCGAATGGGGAAACTTCCGCGCCCTGCTGCCTATCGGCCTGGACTTCGACACCCTGGACGCGCTGCGCATGGGAAAGGCCATCGGCCCGGTCTCGGTCTTGCTGCTGGCACAAAACGGCTACGCGGCGGTCAACCCCCCGGCATGGATCGCCAACCTGCGCCCGCAACTCGTGCTGCTCAGCGTAGACGCAGGCAACCGCGATGGCCTGCCCTCCCCTGAAACCCTGGCCGCGCTGCAAGGCTACAACCTGCTGCGCAGCGACCAGAACGGCTGGATCGAGATCACCACGGATGGAAAACAGATGTGGGTGAGCGCAGAGAAACGCTAATACACCCCGCCCTCCGCTCAGGATGTAATTACCCAATTACCCAATTACCCAATTACCCAATTACCCAATTACCATCCTTCGACTTCAGGCTCACTCCGTTCGCCTTCCGCTCAGGATGCCATTCA
>JALUWE010000345.1 GCA_027019845.1 Anaerolineales bacterium
CAGGCTGACGCCTAATGTGACCAGAGTAATAGCAGGGTTCAGACTGAAGGTCTCGGCAAGGGAAGCTGTGCGCATCACCTTTCCAATATCATAAACATATGTCTTCTCTCCTCTCTCAAAGGCTTGCGTAAAAGCTGCCCATTCTGGAAAAGTGCCCGCCAGTGCCTGCTGGATTTCTTTCGAGCTGGGCCCGTTAGCATAGAGCACTCTATCGTTAATTATTTTGAGTCTCCCATCTCCTGCAGCAAGGTTCATACTACCGGTAAAGAGGAGAATTCCAAGCATAAGTAAGAAAGAAAGTGATTTAAGATTGCGGATCATTAAAAACATCTCCTCATAACAGTGAGCTACTCAGCCAAGTTCAAGGGTTGTGAAAGGGAAGCTGGCTGAAGAGGGCGTAATAGGTTTCACACCAAATCCTAAGCACTTCCTGATCGCGATCGAAATAAAGATAGAGAGCATACGTAGCGCCATTAGCCACTTCTGGGTACTGCGATTGAATTCGATCGTTGTTGAACGCGTACTCCCAGTAGAGGTGATCCAACCTTTCCCCAATAGCATACGCCCGGCTATAAAGATCGCCGTCTGGTGGCAATTGCCAATCCAGGCTGACGCCTAATGTGACCAGAGTAATAGCAGGGTTCAGACTGAAGGTCTCGGCAAGGGAAGCTGTGCGCATCACCTTTCCAATATCATAAACATACGTCTTCTCTCCTCTCTCAAAGGCTTGCGTAAAAGCTGCCCATTCTGGAAAAGTGCCCGCCAGTGCCTGCTGGATTTCTTTCGAGCTGGGCCCGTTAGCATAGAGTACGTCTTTGTCCAGAAGAATAAGCTTTCCATCCGTATTGAACACAGTACAATTCGCGGCAGGGCCAGGTGTGGCAGCCGCGGTGGAAGTGGGCGTTGAGGTGGGGGGTACGGTCGCGGTGAGGGTGGGCGTGAGGCTGGCGGTGCGGGTCAGGGTGGGGGGCAGGCGGGTGTGTGTGGCCGTGGGTGCAGGGTTATTCGTGCAGCCGCTCAACAACAGCCACAACGCCAGGGGCAGCGCACAGGCGCGGGCCAGGCGGAGGGGCGAAGGGATGGGGTTCATGGGTGACTCTTTGGAGAGTATTGGGTATTAGATATTGGGTATTAGGTATCGGATTGCATCCTGAGCGGAGGGCGAACGCACTGAGCCTGAAGTCGAAGGATGGGGGGTGGAGATAGGGATAGGGAGTGGGGATAGGGTATGGGGTATTGCATCCTGAGCGGAAGGCGAACGCAGTGCGCCTGAAGTCGAAGGATGGGGGCTTGCCCTGAGCCATGCACTGAGCCGAAGGCGAAGTGGCTGTCGAAGGGGTGGGAATTGTGAATTGTGAACGGTTAATTGTGAATTGTGAATGGCATCCTGAAGTCGAAGGATGGATATTGGGTATTGGGTATTGGGTAAATGATAGGACTTACGCACTTGAAAAGTCGCACGCAAACCTCACAGGTCTCAAAGCGCATGGAGATGCCCGGATGCAATCTGTTTTGGGTAAAATCTTCCTGTATGGTGTGGTAGTAGACCTGTGAGGTCTTAATTCCAAAGGGAGCTTTTATCCGAATCTCAGATTTCGTACTCCTTACTTCCTACTCCTTACTTCGTACTCCCTATTTTACTGACCTCTTGCGACTCGTCAAATGACTGGAGTATACTATCGGTGAAGATAGCGATAGCGATAGCGATAGCGATAGAGATAGCGATAGAGATAGAGATAGAGATAGAGATAGAGAGCGATGGATATCGAAGACCTTTTGGAGATGCTTCCCGAACGATATACGGACGCGGACCGGGCGTTGATCGTGCGCGCCTACCGCACCGCGGCGGAAGCGCACGCGCCCCAGAAGCGCGCCTCGGGTGAGCCGTACATCACCCATTGTGTGGCCGTCGCCATGATCCTGGCCGAACTGCGCGTCCCGCCAGCGGTTGTCGCGGCGGGACTTTTGCATGACACCGTCGAGGACACCTACATCACCCTGGAAGACCTGGAGCGCGATTTCGGGGAGGAGATCGCCAAACTGGTAGACGGGGTGACGAAATTGACCGAATTGCCGCGCGTTTCCCGCGGGGGCGAGCACGCGCACGAGTTCGAGAAAGAAGAAGAAGCGCGCCAAATGGCGGCCAAACGAGGTCGCCCCGACCCGGAAGAAGAAGCCCGCCAACTGGCACGCAGCCGCAAGTTCAACCTGGTCAACGAAACCCTGCGCAAAACCTTCCTGGCAATGGGGGAAGACCCGCGTGTGCCGCTGATCAAACTGGCCGACCGGCTGCACAACATGCGCACCCTGGGCAGCCTGCCGCCCGCTAAACGCAAACGCATCGCCCAGGAAACGCTGGACATCTTCGCGCCCCTGGCCAACCGTCTGGGTATCTGGCAGATCAAATGGCCGCTGGAAGACCTGGCCTTTCGCCACGTCAACCCGGACATGTACCGCGAGATCGCCCAAAAGCTGGACGAACGCCGCTCCGAACGCGAACGCCAGTTGGAAGAAATCATCGCCCGCTTGCAAGCCGCATTGAGCGAAGCAAAAATCGAGGCCGAAATCTCTGGCCGCCCCAAACACATCTACTCGATCTACAAAAAAATGATGCGCAAAGGGGTGACGTTCGAGCAGATTCACGACGTGCGCGGGGTGCGCATTCTGGTGCCCGACAAAACCACCTGCTACACCGCGCTGGGTATCATCCACAGTTTGTGGCGCCCCATTCCGGGCGAATTCGACGATTACATCGCCGCGCCGAAGGACAACTTCTACCAGTCCCTGCACACCGCGGTGATCTACGACGACGGCAAACATCTCGAAGTCCAGATTCGCACGCCAGAGATGCACCAGAACGCGGAGTATGGCATCGCCGCGCACTGGCGCTACAAGGAGGGGGAGCCGCAAGATGATGAATTCAATCGCCGTTTGATGTGGCTGCGCCAGTTGATGGAGTGGCGTCAGGATGTGGACGACGCGGGCGAGTTCGTGGAGGTGATGAAGAGCGAAGTTTTGCAGGACCGCGTGTACGCCTTCACCCCGCGCGGGGACGTGATCGACCTGCCGGTGGGCGCGACCCCCATCGATTTCGCCTACTACATCCACACCGAAGTCGGCCACCGCTGCCGGGGAGCCAAAGTCAACGGCAAACTGGTTTCGTTGGATTACCAACTCAAGACCGGCGATCAGGTCGAAATCCTGACCGCGCGGCGCGGCGGCCCCAGCCGGGATTGGCTCAACCCCACCCTGGGCCTGGTGCGCACCCACCGGGCGCGCAGCAAAATCCGGCGCTGGTTCAAAGTCCAGAATCGAGAGCAAAACGCGATTCAGGGCAAGAACATCATCGAGAAAGAATTGCGCCGTCTGGGGGTGGCGGACGCAGGCATGGAGAAGCTGGCCCGGGAGTTCGATTTTCGCAGCGTAGAGGAATTTTACGTCGCCATCGGCGCGGGAGACCTGCCCGTCAACCGCATCGTCAACCACCTCACCCTGCAAGAAAAACAGGCCAGAGATGCCATGCCTTTTCTGAGCAGGCCAACCGGCAAAGAAGAGACCCAACCCGACGGCGTGGCGGTGCTGGGCCTCAAAGGCCTGTACACCAACATGGCGCGCTGCTGCAAACCCGCGCCGGGAGACGAGATCGTCGGCTACATCACCCGCGGGCGGGGCGCCACCATCCACCGCAGAGACTGCCCGAACGTGCTCAACGTGCGTGACCCGGAGCGGCTGGTCAGTGTCTCGTGGGGCACACCCAAAGCCACCTACCCCGTTTCGGTTCAGATTCACGCCTTCGACCGGGACGGCCTGATGCGCGACATCTCCGCAGTGATCGCGGACGAAAAGATCAACATCACCGACGGCACAGTGAAAACCACGCGCAACCAGGCCGTGTTCGATCTGGTGCTGGAAGTGCGTGACATCTCCCAGCTCAGCCGCGTGCTGAACCGTATCGAAAACCTGCCCAACGTCAGCGATGCCCGGCGGGTGCAGCCCGGCTGATGGTATAATTTCGCCCTTATGTTGCTCAGTGTACAGGACGCTCGCCAACAATTGCTGCTGGCCCTCTCACCCGTCGGGACGGGGCAAGCGCCTCTGGCACAAGTGGCCGGGCGGGTGCTGGCAGAAGACGTTCACGCGCCCCGAGACCTGCCCCCATTCGACAACTCGAGCATGGATGGATTTGCGCTGCGCGCCGCGGACGTGCAGGCCGCGCGGCCCGATCAGCCCGTCACCCTGCACGTGGTGGCCGACATCCCCGCGGGGCAGCCCACCCCGGTCGTGTTGCACGCCGGACAGGCGGCGCGGATCATGACCGGCGCGGCCCTGCCGGCCGGCGCGGACGCGGTCGTCCCCGTGGAAGACACCAGCTTCGACAACCGCGACGCGGGCACACCCGCGCCGGACGAAGTCGGCATTTTACGCAGCGTCCGGCCCGGCGACTACGTGCGCCCTAGGGGGGAAGACCTGCGTGCCGGGCAACTGGTGCTCGCAAAAGGCACGAAACTGCGCCCCCAGGACGTTGGGATGCTCGCCATGCTCGGGTTGGCCGAGGTCAGGGTGTACCACCAGCCCAGGGTCGCCATCCTTTCCTCGGGAGACGAATTGCTGCCCCCAGGCGCCCCCCCCCAGCCCGGCAAAATCTACGAGTCGAACGCCTACACCCTGGCCGCGCTGGTACGGGAGGCGGGCGGCCAGCCCATCCACCTGGGGATCGCCGCGGACCGGGCCGAGGCGGTGCAGAAACGCCTGGACCGCGCCGTGGAAACAGGGGCACACCTGATACTCTCGTCCGCTGGCGTCAGCGTCGGCGCGTTCGATTTTGTGCGCAGCGTGGTCGAAAAGCACGGCGAGTTGGGTTTCTGGCGGGTGAACATGCGCCCCGGCAAACCATTGGCCTTCGGCAACTACCGCGGGGTGCCCTTCGTCGGGCTGCCGGGCAATCCCGTCTCGGCCTTCGTGGGGTTCGAGGTCTTCGTGCGGCCAGGTTTGTACAAAATGATGGGGCTGGAGGGCTGGCAGCCGGTTGTACGCAAGGCGGTGCTGGAGGAACCCGTCTCTTCGGATGGCCGGGAGAGCTACCTGCGCGCTGTGGTAGCCGAAAAGGACGGCGCGCTGTACGCCCGCCTGACCGGACACCAGGGTTCGGGCAACCAGTTTTCGCTCGTGCAGGCCAATGCTTTCGTCGTCGTGCCTGCCGGGGTAAAATCACTTTCGCCGGGAGCGGAGGTCGAAATCTTACCGATAGGAGACTGATGTGACCAAAAAGAAACGGTCAGATGGTTTTAGCAAGTATTTGACTCTCGGCATCGTCGTGATCGCTGCGTTGGGGGTGATTGTGTTTCTGGTGCTTGCTGGCCGGCCCGCGGCTCCAGCGGTGCAGCAATCACACATTGACCCTTCCCTCCCCCGCGGCCTGACCACGGACGGCCTGCCCTACCTGGGCGACCCCGACGCGCCCGTCACCATGATGCTCTACGAGGATTTTGGCTGCCCGAACTGTCGCAGCTTCTTCCAGAACATCGAACCCGACATTGTGGAGACCTTCGTGGCAACCGGGAAGGTGCGCCTGGTGATCTACACGCTGGCGTTCATCAACCCCAGCATTTCATTGCCCGGCGCGGAAGCCGCCAGTTGCGCCCGGGACCAGGATATGTTTTGGGAATATCGCCAGGTGTTGTTCGACAACCAGGGTGTGCGGCCATTCAACCGGCAAAATCTGGTGGACTGGGCCGAAGAACTGGGGATGGACCGTGCCCAATTTTCGAGCTGCTTCGATCAGGCCCTATACCGGGACGCCATCATCGAACAGTCCCAACGGGCCTTCGAAGTCGGGATCAACGCCACCCCCACCAGCGAGATCAACGGCGAGCGCCACCCGGGCGTGATCCCCTTCGATAGACAGGAACCGCCCGGCATGAAACAAATCATCGAAGCCAAACTGGTGGAGGTGGGAGGATAAGGCCATTTGTCCGTTCTGCGTGGTCTCAGCCGGGGTTCTGGCGGTGTTGTTCGTTTTGTCGCTGGCACGATTGCTGCAATCGGAGCCGGAGGTGAGCAACCAGGTTGGATAAACCCGTGAGGCCCTCAAGACCTCACAGGTTTTCAGGAGGAAGACATGCCCCGCATTCGATGTCATTACCTCGATTGTGTGTTTCTGGACGATGGGTTTTGCAGCGCGGCCGCGGTGGAACTAGACCCCGATACCGGCTGCCTTACCTATGCCCAGTCGGCCCTGATGCTCGACGAGGAAGGGTGGGATGACGAAGACGATCTCGACGAAACCTGGGATGAGATGGGCTTCGAAGAGGACGAAGACGACCTGTGGCTGGACGAAGAGGACGATTTTTGAGCCAGCCATTGTTCCCTTGACACACCCTACCTCTATGGTACACTCGTTTGCGTTATGGCATCCTGTTATCCCTATCCCTATCCCTATCCCTACCCCATCCCTGCCCTGAACCCTAGCCCGCCAACATTGCCGCGGGTTTTCAGCGCGTGGGGCGACAGGACGTAACCGGAAACAAGCTGTTCAGGTTTACACCCCGGCCCTCTGGCTGAAGACCCGCCAGAGGGTAAATTGTTTAATGTTAGGACTTACGCACTTGAAAAGTCGCACCCAGACCTCACAGGTCTCAAAGCGCATGGAGATGCCCGGATGCAGTCTATTCTGGTTAAAATCTTCCTGCATCGTGTGGTAGCAGACCTGTGAGGTCTCAATTGCGTAAGTACTGTTAATGTGCTCTATGATTCAAGCAGTCGTCATCGGCAACGTGTGTCTGGATGTAGTGTGCGTGGGGGTGGATGATGTACCGCGGCACGATTCGCTCGAAATCGAGCGCGCCGTGATTGGCCCGGGCGGGTGCGCCTCCAACGTGGCGGTTGGCCTGGCAGCGCAAGGCATCCCCACCGCCATCGTCGCCCGTATGGGAGACGACCTCAACGCGGACCTGCTCGCGCGCACCTGGCAAACTTTCGGGGTGGACACCCGTTTCGCGCGCCGCGCGCCGAACGAGGCCACCGGCGTGAGCGTGTGTCTGGTGGATGGCCAGGCAGTGCCGCGTTTCATTTACAGCCCGGGCGCCAACGACGCGCTGGCGCCAGACGCGCTCGATCTGGACGGTTTGCTGGCCGATGGCCTGCGCGCGCTGCACGTAGCAGGCTACTTTGTGCTGCCCGGGCTGCTGGACGAGCGTTTACCGCGGCTGCTGGCCCGGGCGCGGGCGCGCGGGGTGCTCACCACCCTGGACGTGGCGCTGCACTCCCGCATGGACGCCCCCACCGCATGGCAGGCCTGCCTGCCCCATCTGGATGTCTTCCTGGCTAACCGGCAAGAGGCCGAACGGTTGACCGGATTCCGCGACCCTGCACGGGCGGCCTCGCGTTTCCGCGCTTGGGGCGCGCGGGCCGCCATCGTCAAGCTGGGCGCAGAAGGCTGCCACCTCGAGAGCGAAACCATCTCGAAGCGGTTTGCCCCACCCCCCACAGCAGTGGTAGACTCTACCGGCGCAGGGGACGCGTTCGCGGCCGGCCTGATCGCCGCCCTGCTGCGCGGGCACGGTCTGGAAGCCGCGGTAGCCGCGGCCAACGCGGCCGGCGCCAAAATCACCGCCTCCCTGGGTGCCATTGCCGGTTGGGCCGGGGAGCAGGTGGCAGCCGGGAATTAGGGAATGCGGAATTCGGAGAAGTCCAATTACCCATCCTTCGACTACGAGCGGGCTTCGCCCGCCCTCCGCTCAGGATGTAATTACCCAATTACCCAATTACCAATTACCAATTACCAATTACCAATTACCCTCACCACCCCCCTCCAAAGGAGAAACCACGTATGAGAATGTCCCAACTTTTCAGCCAGACCTTGCGCGAGGCGCCCGCGGATGCGGAAGTCGTCAGCCAGAAGCTGCTCGTGCGGGCCGGGTTCATCCGCCAGCTTGGCGCGGGCATCTACAGCTACCTGCCGCTGGCGCGCCGCTCCATGACCAAGATCGAAAACATCATGCGCGAGGAGATCAACGCCATCGGCGGACAGGAGATCACCATGCCCGTGGTGCATCCGGCAGACCTGTGGAAAGAAACCAAACGCTGGTACCAGATCGGTTCTGAGATGGGGCGATTCAAAGATAAGAACGACCGCGACATGGTGCTGGCCATGACCCACGAAGAGGTGGTCGGCGATCTGGTGCGCAACATCATCCAGTCCTACCGCCAGCTCCCCCGGCTGATCTACCACATCCAGACCAAATGGCGCGACGACCCGCGGCCGCGCGCCGGCCTGATCCGGGTGCGCGAGTTCACCATGAAGGACAGCTACAGCCTGGACGCGGACTGGGAGGGCCTGGACAAACAGTACCGCAACCACTACCAGGCCTATTTCAACATCTTCAACCGCTGCGCGCTGCCCACCGTGGCGGTCAAGTCCGACGTGGGCATGATGGGCGGCAAGCTGGCGCACGAGTTCATGTACCTGACCCCCATCGGCGAGGACACGCTGGTGATCTGCGACCATTGCGATTACATCGCCAACCGGCAGGTGGCCACCTTTCGGAAGCCCGAACCCGAACAGGAAGCCCCCCAACCCCTGGAAAAGGTCGCCACCCCGGACACGAAAACCATCGCCGACCTGGCCGCGTACCTGGACATCCCGGAAGCGCGTACCGCTAAGGCCGTTTTCCTGGCAGCCACGCTCACCGAGGGCGCGGAAGAGGTGCAAAAATTCGTGTTTGCCATTGTGCGCGGGGACATGGAGCTAAACGAAACCAAGCTGACCAACGCGCTGAAAGCCAAAGCCCTGCGCCCCATGCACGAGGACGAAATCCGCATGATCGGCGGCGAGCCGGGGTACGCCTCCCCGGTCGGGCTGGGCCTGGAAGACCGGGACGACGTGCTGGTGGTGGTGGACGATCTGATCCCGCAGTCCCCCAACCTGGTGGCGGGCGCGAACGAAGCCGGCTACCATCTCAAAAACGTCAACTTCGGACGCGATTACAAAGCCGACATCATCACCGACATCGTCAGCGCGGAGGCTGGCTTTGCCTGCCCGGAATGTGGGAGCGCGTTACGCACCTCCCGCGGGGTGGAGGTGGGCAACATCTTCCAACTGGGCACGCGTTATAGCGATGACCTGGGCTGCAACTTCATCGACAAAGACGGCCAGTCCAAGCCGGTCATCATGGGGTCGTATGGCATCGGTGTGGGGCGGCTGCTGGCCTGCATCGCGGAGGAGTATAACGACGAATACGGCCTGATCTGGCCGATCACGGTGGCGCCCTATCAGGTACACATCGTCAGCCTGAAGGACGCGGATTACGCGGCCAGCGTGATCTACGAGCAGTTGCAGCAGGCCGGTGTCGAGGTGCTGTACGACGACCGGGAGGAGAGCGCGGGCGTCAAGTTCAACGACGCCGACCTGATCGGCATCCCGCTGCGCATCACGGTCGGGAAGCGCGGCTTGCAACGCGGGGAGGTGGAGCTGAAACGCCGCAGCGAGAAAGAACGCCGTCCGGTGGCCATCGACGAGGTGGTCGAGAAAGTCCAGGCCGAGATCGCCGCGCTGGAGGCCGAGATCATGGCGAAGGTGGGGCCGGTGGCGTATCGGGTGTGAATGGGAATCAGTTCAGTGGTCAGTGTTCAG
>JALUWE010000346.1 GCA_027019845.1 Anaerolineales bacterium
TTGAGGGTTGACCAGACCTGTGAGGTCTTCAAGACCTCAGGTCTTGAGGGTTGACCAGACCTGTGAGGTCTTCGAGACCTCACAGGTCTTGGAGGGTTGCTGTGTTATTGCCCGGGGCGCAGGTCTGGGGTTTGGGTCCAGTCCTGGATGACGACGAAGGCATCGGGGCCGCCCTGGATCATGCGGATTTGGGCTTCGTGGGGCGAGCGCGCGCCGTTGGAGTAGTCCACCCGGAACACGCCGTCCAGCGGCTGGTAGGGGCCCATGGCCTCGAGCGCGTCGTGAACTGCTGCGCCGGTCAGGTTTTCGTAGCCCACGGTGTCGATGGCGTCCTGAATGGCTTTGACAGCCAGATCGAGACCGGCCACCAGCAACAGGTAGCCCACGTTGTGCTCGGCGGGCTGGCGTTCGTTGGCGTCGAAGAGTTGCTGGGCGTACTGGATGCCGGGGTTGTCGGTGTCGGTCCACCACAGATAGGGGAAGGCGGTGATCAGGCCCACGCCATAGGACGGGTCGGCCAGGAAGGCGTAGAGCGAGAGGTCCATGGCCCAGTTGTCGGCGGCCACCACAAACTGGTCGCGCAGCCCGAGGCTGTTGAGGTCGTTGAGGATGGCCGCGGGGCCGAAGGCCAGGGTGTTGGTCCAGATCACGTTGGCGCCGGCGGCCTGTGCGTTGAGGATGGCGGTGGTGGTGTCCGCGGTGGGGGAGACGTCGTAGGTCTCTTCGTGGACGATCTCGATGCCCAGGCCCTCGACAAAGGCGCGGCTTTCATCGGTCAACGCGCCCTGCCCGAAGGCGGTCGGCCAGCTCAGGTAGGCGACTTTGATCTCGTCACCCGCGCCGGCGGGTTTGTAGGTGTCCCAGTTTTCGGAGAGGAACTGCATGACCAGGCCAAACTGGTCGGGGTAGATCGGGCCGAGGCCGAAGGTGTAGCCGGAGTTGGGGCCGTAGAACGCGGTTGCGCTCAGGCCGGCCGCGATGTTGACGATCTGGTCTTCGGCAAAGCGTTCGGCCAGGGCCTCGGCTTCGCCGGAGCCGTAGGTGATCATGACCAGCGCGTTGGGGTCTTCGCTGGTGAAGCGGTCGTAGGCGGCCACGGCCTCGTCGATGCTGCCGCCGGTGTCCGCGAATTTGAGTTCGATGGTGGCGCCGTAGATGCCACCGGCTTCGTTGATCGCGGCCACCGCGTCCTCCGCGCCGCGGATCAGGGGAGCGGTGATGGAGGCGTAAGGCCCGGACAGGTCGCCGAAGTGGTAGATGGTGATGGTTTCGCCGGTCAGGTCAGGCGGGCCTTCTTCCATCGGTTCTTCGGTAGGCTCCTCCATTGGCTCTTCCGTCGGCTCTTCCATCGGTTCTTCCGTTGGCGCCTCGGTGGGTTCTTCCATCGGTTCTTCGGTAGGTTCGGGCGCCTGTTCCTCCACCGCGGTGGGCGGGGGCGCTTCCTCGGTGGCCGGCGCGGCGCGGCAGGCGGCCAGCAAAAGGGCGGCGAGGAGCAACAAGGGGATGACAAAGCGTTTCATCATGGGGTTCTCCTTCTTACGTGGGTCGTGAGTAGTGAGTAGTGAGTAGTGATTAGTGATTAGTGAACAAATCTCAAGTATCGAGTATCGAATATCTAATCTCTAATCTCTAATCTCGAATATCGAAAGGAAAAGGGCATCACCTCCTTCGGTCTCACTCGTCTAATCTGTCTAATTCGTCTAATTTGTCTAATTTGTCTAATTTGTCTTATTCGTCTAATTTGTCGGTCTTGTCTACTCTGTCCCTGTCTACTAACTTGCCAACCCACCTCAATGCGAAAACGGCCGCAGGCGCCAGGCGGCCTTGATCAGCTGCCAGCGATGTGCCAGGCCGCGCGGTTCGAAGATCAAAAACAGCATCAGCGCGACGCCGAAGAAGAGCGGTTTGAAGGCCTGCACCGCGTTGCCCGCGGAATAGGGGATGACCGCGGTGATGACCGGGCCCAGCACGGTGGCGGCCTCGGTCAGGTATTCCACCACCAGCGCGCCCAGCACTGGCCCCAGGCTGGTGCCCAGCCCCCCTACCACCAGCATCCCCAGCAAAAAGACCGAATCCACCAGGGTAAAGGTCTCGGAGTTGATGTGGCGCAGGTTGTGTGCCATGAGCGAACCGGCCAGCCCGGCATACACCGAGGAGAGGAAAAAGGCCTGCAACTTATATTTGAACAGATGCACGCCCAGCAATTCCGCGGCCAGATCGTTGTCGCGGATGGCGACGAAGGCGCGGCCCAGCCGCGAGCGGGCGATGTTGTGCGAGACGATGGTGGTGATCAGCACCACGGTCAGGGTCAGGGGGAGGTAGCGGGTGGGCGAATCCAGCGCGAAATCGCCGATGGCGGGCACGGGTACGGTGATGCCCTGCGCGCCGTTGAGCAGATCGGGGAACGCCTGGCGGGTGAACCAGGGGATGATGAATTGCGCGGCCAGCGTGGCCATGGTCAGGTAAAAGCCCTTGACCCGCAGGGAAGGCAGACCGAAGAACAGGCCGATCACCCCCGCGCCCAGGGCCGCGGCGGGCAGCGCCAGGAAGAACGACCAGCCCAGCTCGCGCATCAGCAGCGCGGAGATGTAGCCGCCCACGGTCATGAACGCGGCCTGGCCGATGGAGATCTGGCCGGTGTAGCCGGTCAGCAGGTTGAGGCCCTGCACCGCGATGACCGAAATGGCTACCCGGTTGACAAAGGAGATAAAGCCCTGGCTGGCGTAGAGCGGCAGGGTATAGAGCGCGGCGATGAAGGCCAGCAGCAAAACCCACTGCCAGCGGCGGCGGATGGTCGCCATGTCGTAGGCGTAACTGAAATCGAATTCGCCAGCGGGACGTTGAACAGCCATCGGTTATACCCTCTCGATCCGTTTTTGCCCGAACAGCCCCTCGGGCCGCACGATCAACACCAGCAGCAGCACCAGATAAGGCATGATCTCGGCGGAGTTGCGCACCATCGGCACGGTAGAGACGCGGGTCAGCCCTTGCGCCAGGCCGATGATCAGGCTGCCGACCAGCGCGCCGGGGATGGAATCCAGCCCGCCGAGCAACACCGCCGGAAACGCGCTCAACACCACCAGCCACAGGCTGAGGTCCAGCCCGCTGGAAGTGGCCAGCAGCACCCCGCCCGCAGTGGCGACCAGCCCGGCCATAGCCCAGGAGATGCCGAAAATGCGGCGGATGCGCAGGCCGGTGCTCTGCGCCAGCTCGTGGTCCTCCGAAGTGGCGCGCATGGCCAGGCCGGTGCGGGTGTATTGGAAGAACGCGCCGATCAGGATCACGCCCAGAATGGCGATCACGAACGACCAGACCAGATTCTGCTTGAGGATGACGATGATCGGTTTGTCGTTGAATATGAAGGGGGTGGTGATCTTATAGGGGTCGGCGGCGGAAAACATCTGGGGGAAATTGCGCTGGCTGCCACCGAAGAGCAGCAGGGCCAGCCCCTGCAGGGCCTGGCTCAGCCCCAGGGTCATCAAGATGATGGACAGCAGCGGCTGGCCGGTCATCGGGCGCAGGGCCAGACGCTCGACCACGATGCCCAGCAGCGCGGAGAGCACCAGCGCCAGCGCAATGGCCGTGTAGAGCGGCAGCCCCTGCTCGACCGAAAACCACCAGGTGATCAGCGCGCCCAGCAGCAAAAACTGCCCCTGCGCGAAGTTGAAGATGTAGGAGGATTTGAAAATTAGCACCAATCCGAGGGCGATCAGCGCGATAGGCCCGCCGGAGAGAATGCCGGTGACCGCGAATTGGGGCAAGAGTTGCCAGTTCATACAGCCTGTTTCTCCATTTCCTGTTGCTGGTCGTGGCCGTTGGGAGAGGCGATGCGCAGCCGGGTCTCGATGGTGGAGGTGCGCCCGTCGCGGTATTCGACCACCGCCCGTACCTGGCAGGATTCGTGGCCTGCGTACATGGCTTCGATGATGTCGCGGTAGCGGTCGCTCAGGAAGGCGCGGCGCAGCTTGCGGGTGCGGGTCATCTCGGCCTCGTCCGCGTCGAATTCCTTGTGCATCAGCACGAAGCGGCGCACCCGCGCGCCCGGCGGCAGGGTCTGGTTGACGTGCTGCACGTCGGCGCGGATCAGGTCGTATACTTCGGGCTTTTGGGACAGGTCCAGGAAGGTGGTGTAGGTGATACCGTTCTTCTCGGCCCAGCGTCCCACGTTGTCGAAGTCGATGTTGATCAGCGCGGTGACGAATTCGCGCTCTTCGCCGCCCACGGTCATCACGGCCCGGATGTAGGGGCTGAATTTGAGGCGGCCCTCGATGAATTGCGGGGAGTATTTCTCGCCGCTGGCCAGGGTGATCATGTCCTTCATGCGGTCGAGGTAGATCAGGTGGCCGTCTTCGTCGATGTAGCCCGCGTCGCCGCTGTGGAACCAGCGGGTGCCGTTCTCGTCCACGGAGAGCGATTTTTCGGTGGCTTCGGGGTTGCGGTAGTAGCCGTGGAAGATGTTTTCCCCGCCCACCAGGATTTCGCCTTCGGGGGAGATTTTGATCTGGATACCGGGGTGGGGGGTGCCCACGCTGGCGAACTTGACGTCGTCGTCGCGGTGTTGGGTGCCGGCCGCGGTGGTTTCGGTGGTGCCGTAGACCTGTTTGAGGTTGATGCCCAGGGCGCGGAAGAAGCGCAGGTTGTCCGGGCTGAGGGCCGCGCCCGCGGTGATGGCGGTGCGCACGTTGATCAGGCCGAGCTGGTCGCGCAGCGGGCGGAAGACGAGCAGATCGCCCAGCCAGTTGAGCAGGCGCAGCCCCACGCCAACGGGTTTCTTTTCGTATTTCAGGTCGGCCACTTTGTAGCCGATGGGCAGGAACAGGTTGTAGAGGGCGCGGTTGATCCAGGAGGTGTCGCTGATGCGCACCTGAATCAGCGCGGTCAGGTTTTCCCACAGCCGGGAGGGGTAGAAGAGGATGTGGGGCGCGATCTCGCGGATGTTTTGCTGGACGGTCTCGGGTGATTCGGGGAAATTGACGATGATGCCGTTCATCACGTGGGGCGTGACCGTCAGGGTGTGTTCCGCGATCCAGGCCAGGGGGGTGAAGGAAAGGATGTTGTCGGTGTCGAAGCGGGGTTCGGCCTGCTGGTAACTGGCGGTGGCGGCCAGGAAGTTGTTGTGGGTGAGCATCACGCCTTTGGGCAGGCCGGTGGTGCCGGAGGTGTAGCAAAAGTTGGCGTATTCTTCGCCGTGCCCCTGTTCGACCAATTGCTCGAACAGGCCGGGCTGTTCGGCGTGCAGTTTGCGCCCCATTTCGAGCACCTCTTCATAGGCCATCAACCAGGGGTCGTCGTAGTTCCACATGCCGCGCGGCTCCCAGTAGATCACCCGGCGGATCGCGCGGATTTTGTCCTTGATCTCCAGCATTTTGTCGCATTGTTCCTGGTCTTTGGCAAAGGCCAGCACCGCGCCGGAGTGGTTGATGACGTATTCCATCTCGCTGGGGATGGCGTCGGTGAAGATGCCGACGGTGATGGCGCCGGCGGCCATGATGGCCAGGTCGGCCCACAGGTATTGGCGGTCGTTGTCGCCGACCACGGTGACGCGGTCGCCGCGCTGCAACCCGAGGGAGACCAGCCCCAGGCACAGGTCGCGCACGTGTTCGTAGGAGTGCTGCCAGGTGTATTCCTGCCAGATGCCGAAATCCTTCTGGCGCACGGCCACTTTGCGGTCGCCGTATTGGGCAACGCGGGCGAGGAATTGTTTGGGAAGGGTGTCGAGGGGAGGCACGGTGGTCAGTGTTCAGTATTCAGTGTTCAGTATTCAGTGGTCAGTGTTTAGTGGTCAGTTGGGAGTTAGAGGGGGGAGTGGGAGAATTACGATTTACGCATTACGCTCTTCGATCAACTCTCGACCCTCCCCAAATACGCCCGGATGACGTCGGGGTTTTGGCGGATTTCGTGGGGGGGGCCTTCGGCGATCTTGGTGCCGAAGTCGAGCACGATGATGCGGTCGGCGATGTCCATCACCAGCCCCATATCGTGTTCGATCAGCACGATGGTGGTGCCCTTGAGTTCGTGAACGTCGAGGATGAAGCGCGCCATGTCTTCTTTTTCTTCCAGGTTCATGCCGGTCATGGGTTCGTCGAGCAGCAGGATGCGGGGCTCCAGTGCCAGGGCGCGGCCCAGTTCGACGCGCTTACGCAGGCCGTGGGGCAACGCGCCGACCACGGCTTTGCGGATGTGTTCGATTTCCAGGAAGTCGATGATCTCTTCGACCACCCGTCGGTGTTGGATGTCTTCTTTGTGGGCTAACCCCCAGTAGAGCATACAGGCCAGCATCCCGGAGCGCATGTGGATGTGGCGGGCGGCCATCAGGTTGTCCAGGGTGCTCAGGCCGGTGTACAGGGCGATGTTCTGGAAGGTACGGGCGATGCCCAGCGTAGCGATTTTGTGGGAGGGGGTGTGGGTGATGTCCCGGCCTTCGAACAGGATGCGCCCCTGGTCGGGGCGGTAGAAACCGCTGATACAGTTCAGGGTGGAGGTTTTCCCCGCGCCGTTCGGCCCGATGATAGCCAGAATTTCGCCTTTGTAAACCTCGAAGCTGACGTTCAGCAACGCCTGCGTGCCGCCAAAGCTCAGCGATATGTTTTGTACGCTTAGATGGACGTTGTTGGATGACGGGATACCGTCAGGCATTCGGGGCACCTCGCATGGTCAGGAATGGGACGGGCGTTGATCCTCCCGGAGCGTTTATTATACACGTTTTCCAGAAGACTCACAGGTCTTGAGGTTGGGGAGTTAGGGCTTTTCAGCCGCGGCTCAGGGCTGCCGCCGCACGTAACGTCCCACCACGCCCCGCGAGGCGATCACGGGCAGGATGATCAGCGCGCCAAACACCCCCAGAATGACCACTGCGGAGAGAATAGCGATGAACACCAGCCCCTCGTGCAATTTGACCTGCGGCCCAGAATGCGCGGCCGTAGCCAGATGTTCATCAGATTGATGAGCAGCAGGTACACCAGTCCCACCAGCAACCCGAACCAGAAATTCGACATCGGCAGGTAGATCGGCCCCTCGATCAGGGCCACCCCAACGGCCAGCAGCGCACCCGCCGTGTTTGTATTGCACCACAGTTTCAGTATGGCCTGAATTTGCAAATTCCGCGCCGCTTACCCACCGCCGAAGGCGGGTCGGCTTCAGGCAGGGTTGGGCTGCCGTTTGTATCGAAGACACTATGAGGAAGGCACTCTCAACGCTTCAAACTCCGGGAGTGGTTGTTCGGTAACAACGCTGTACAACACGTCTGAATCTAAATCCGCTCCATTAGGCCAACAAACAACGCCTAACTCTTCGTTTACCGCTACTTGAGCAAATTGCTCTTCGTCCTTAAGGTATTCAAATACCCCTGTGAACTCTACCAGTTCCTTCACGTTTACAACCCCGGAAACACCGTCTTCAAATTGCACTTGCAACCGATACCCTTCCAATGGCTTTACCGAGATGACATCTGCCAACATCACTCACTCCTTACGCCAGGGGTTCTATCTTCTTCGATGATTCCGAAAAAGCGGCTCACTTCTGGCATAAAACAAACCGATTTCTGTCACTCCGCAGAGAAGTGATCCATCCAAACTCTTTGCCCAACAGACTGGGGTGCTTCTATGTTACCAGATTTTGCTTCCATGAAGAAGCGTAGTGCGGATTTAGAAGCCCTCGTGCCATCAGAATGGCGCTCGCTGCAAAAGAGCGTTTGACTGCCTGCGAAAATTCCTGCATTCCCTGTTTGGCAGCCCAACCCAATTATACGTCAAAATCGAGCACACGTTTCACCGCCCCCAGCTCGGGTTCGATCACGGGCGCATCGGGCACCGCGCGCATGGCCGCGGCCACGTCCTTCAACCCGCTGCCGGTGTTGAGCACCACCACCGCATCTCCCGGCCCGATCAGCCCCTCCCCCACCGCCTTGACCAGCCCGGCATACGCGGCCGCGCCCGCGGGTTCGGCGAAGATGCCGGCGCGGCCCAACTGTGCCACGGCCTCCAAAATTTGCGCATCGCTCACCGTGAGGTACGCGCCTCCCGTTTGGGCGGCGGCGCGCAACGCCCGCAGCCCGTCGCGCGGCATGTCCACCGAAATGCTGTCGGCCAGCGTGCTGGCGGAAACCGGCCTGATCCGCTCGCTACCCGCGGCAAACGCGTTGGCGATGGCCGCCGACCCCTCGGCCTGCACCCCGAAGATGCGCGGCAGCTCCTCCAGCCAGCCCAGTGCCAGCAGGTCTTTGAACCCCTTGTGCAGGCCGGAGATGATGTTGCCATCGCCCACGGAGACAAAGATAGCGAGTGGAGATTCGGGGTTGGATATGGGGGGCGCACCACCAACATTCGCTATCGAGTAGCCCTTATCGAGTGTCCCGTATCGAAAAAACTCCCATATCTCGAACGCGGCGGTCTTTTTGCCCTCCGCGGTGAAGGGGTTGTAGCCGGTGTTGCGGCAATACCAGCCGAATTCGCGGGCCGCCGCGACCGAGAGGTCGAAGGCCGCGTCGTAGTTGCCGTCCACCAGGATGACCTGCGCGCCGTAGACCAGCAGCTGTGCGATCTTGGCGGGCGGCGCGCTGCGCGGCGCGAAGATCACGGCCTTGTGCCCGACCGCGGCGGCCATCCCGGCCAGGGCCGCGCCCGCGTTGCCGGTCGAGGCGGTGACCACCACCCCCGCGGCGATCTCCCGCGCCCGGGCGATCACCAGCGCGCTGGCGCGGTCTTTGAACGAGGCGGTCGGGTTGCTGCTCTCGTCTTTGACCCACAGATGGCGCAGGCCGAGGGATTCCGCCAGGGCGGGGGGGCGGTAGAGGGGGGTGAACCCTGCCCGGCGGAGCGGCGTCCCTGTTTGGCCCGGGTCTGCCACCGGCAGGAGGGGGAGATAACGCCAGAGGGAGCGTTCTGTCTGGGCGTGGAGCGTGTCCGGGGTGGTGGTCTGCCGGATGCGGTCGTAATCCAGCAGTACGTCCAGGTTGCCCCCATCGTGCGGGCAGGTGTAGGTGAGCGGGCCGGGTTGGAATTCGGCCTCGCACACGGAGCAGCGGTAGCCTGTCAGGTGTTTGGCGGTCACGGTGTTTCCAGTACCGGTTGTAAGCTGCCCGCTACCGTTGGATAGCGGGCAAGGCTAATTGCTTGTAAGCCGGTCAAATCGTTGTTGTGCTCTTCGGGCAGCTACGAAATTTCGGCCTTTTCCCCGGCCATCATCAACCCCAACAGCTCGGGTGTGGCCTGCTCGCGCGCGACGATGCCCATGATCCGGCCTTGAAAGATGACCGCGATGCGGTCCGAAAGGGCTAGAATCTCGTCCAGGTCTTCCGAGATCAGCAGGGTGGCGGTGCCCTGGTTGCGCTGCTGGATGATCAGCGAGCGGATGTACTGGGTGGCGCCGATGTCCACCCCGCGGGTGGGCTGGGAGGCCAGCAGCACGCGCGGGTTGCGCGATAGCTCCCGCGCCAGGATCACTTTTTGCGCGTTGCCGCCGGAGAGGTTTTTCATCGGGGTATCGATGCCCGGGGTTTTGACGTCGAAGGTGCGCACAAGCTGCCGGGCATGTTGGGCGATGGCCTGGAAGTTCAGGAAACCGTTGTTGGAAAACGGGGGCTTGTCCACGTCGCGCAGGATCAG
>JALUWE010000347.1 GCA_027019845.1 Anaerolineales bacterium
CAGAACCAATTTTATTGGAGCAGATTTTCAACCAGATCGCCACTTTGGGCTGTATTCATGCTGTTAATGTACACCCTTCACCGCCTTGATTGGCGAAGGTATTGTACCTAATTACCTAATTACCAATTTACCAACCTGCCACCCGACCGCGGTATTTGGCGGAATCGCGCCAATGGCTAATGAGGCAGCACGTAGCGCGTAATGCGTAGTGCGTAAAAGGCGCTTTACGCTTTACAAACCACACAAGGATCATCCCATGACCACAACCACCCCCCTGCACATCGGCCTGATCGGCGCGGGCCGCATCGGAAAAATACACGCCGAAACCCTCGCCAGCCGCGTTCCTGGAGCACGGCTGGCCGCCATCGCGGACATCGCGCTGCCAGCCGCCCGCGAACTGGGCGCGAAATGGGGTCTCTCCAACGTGTTCGACGACTACCGCCGTATCCTGGATGATCCGGATATCGACGCGGTCGCCATCTGCTCGGCCACCGACACCCACGCGCAGATCATCATCGAGGCCGCGCAGGCCGGTAAACACATCTTCTGCGAAAAACCCATCGACCACAGCCTGGACAAAATCGACGCCGCGCTGGAGGCCGTCGAGCAGGCCGGGGTCAAGTTCCAGGTCGGGTTCAACCGCCGCTTCGACGCCAACTTCCGCAAAGTGCGCGAAATGGTGGCCGCAGGCAAGATCGGCGCCCCCCACATCCTGCGCATCACCAGCCGCGACCCGGCCCCGCCCCCCCTCGAGTACATCCAGGTCTCCGGCGGCATCTTCCTGGACATGACCATCCACGATTTCGACATGGCGCGCTACCTGATGGGCTGTGAGGTCACCCAGGTGTTCGTGGCTGGCGGCGTGATGGTAGACCCGGCCATCGGGGAAGCGGGCGACATCGACACCGCGCTCATCACCCTGTGGTTCGAGAACGGCGCGATCGGCGCCATCGACAACAGCCGCCAGGCCGTCTACGGCTACGACCAGCGCGTGGAGGTCTTCGGCTCGAAAGGCATGGTACAGACCGAGAACAACACCCCCGACCGCCACGTGTACAGCCACGCCGGGGGCGTCGAATCCGCCAAACCGCTGTACTTCTTCCTGGAGCGCTACATGGACTCCTACATCGCGGAGATGCAGGAATTCGTCGAGAGCGTGCAGAACGACACCCCCCCGCCGGTGAGCGGCCTCGATGGCCGGATGCCGGTGGTGATCGGGCTGGCCGCAAAAAAATCTTATCTCGAAAAACGTCCGGTCATGCTCAGCGAGATCTAGATGGCAAAACGTAGCGCAAACCTGTCCTGGAGGGATTCTCGATTTGCGCTACATTTTGCGACACACCATTGTTTGGATAAAGGCTACACTGAAATCCCCATCGCTCTGGCTTTTTCTTTGGCCCATTCCGGAATCGGAACCAGCGCGGCCTGGGGAGGCAGGCGGGCCAGGTTTTCCGGGGAGGGGTCGAAATGGAGTTCTTCGCTCAGGCGTTTGACCACCGTTTTCAACACCTTGACACGGGCATAGTATTTATCGTTACCCGGGATGATGCTCCAGGGTGCGTAGGCAGTGGTGGTTTTGATCAGCATATCTTCTACCGCTTCTTCGTATTGGTCCCACTTTTCACGGTTACGCCAGTCTTCATCGGTGAGCTTCCATTTTTTGTGCGCCATCTCCTTGCGGGCCTCGAAACGGCGCAGTTGTTCCTCTTTGCTGATGTGAATCCAGAATTTGAAGATGATGGTGCCAAAATCGGCTAACTGGCGCTCAAAGTCGTTGATCTCTTGGTAGGCGCGCTGCCACTCTTCGGTGGTGCAAAACCCCTCGACGCGCTCGACCATCACGCGGCCATACCAGCTCCGGTCGAAGATGGCGATCTCCCCCTTGATGGGCAGCCGCCGCCAGAAGCGGTAAAGATAGTGTTTTTCCGCGTCGTCCCCTTTGGGCGCGGCAATCGGATGGACGCGGTAGCCGCGCGGGTCGAGGCGTTCGGTCAGCCGTTTGATCGCGCCACCCTTTCCGGCTGCGTCCCAGCCCTCGAAAACAATCACCACCGGGCGCTGTTGCTGGTACACCTGGTAGCCCAGCAGGCGCAGCAT
>JALUWE010000348.1 GCA_027019845.1 Anaerolineales bacterium
TTCCCAAGACCTCCTCAGGAAAGATCAAGCGAGCCGAGCTCAGGAAACGCGAATACGAGCGCAAGGGCCTCAAGCCCCCGGGGAAGTGAGCCCCCTGTTCGGCTAGGGCGGCGCGAAGCTTTTTGTTAGAGGACACGGAACTTCACGGGTGCGGGCCAGTTGGCCCGCACTTTTTTGAGTTTTAGAATGGCTATCGTTTCGACCTCAGGAAGTGCTGCCCCTGGAGGAGGCGGTGGTGCGCCTGCGGGAGGCGGAGGAAGAGCGTGCCGAGGCCGACCGCGCTCTGCAGGAGGTGCTGCGGAAACTGGGGCTGGACGGGATCGGAAATGCCAAGGGTTGACCTCCGTCTTCCGTCCCCCTACATTTAGACCGGTCTTAGACCAGTCTGAAGGAGGAGTGTCATGCCCGAGATCGGCGCGTACGAAGCAAAAACCAGGTTTTCTGAACTCCTTCGGCGAGTGGAGAAGGGGGAACGGTTTGTGATCACCCGCCACGGTCGTCCTGTGGCGGTGCTGGAGCCCGTGTCGCCTGCCCGGCGGAGGGATGTGAAGGAAGTGATTGAAGCCCTCAAGGAGTTCCGGAAGAACAAAACCCTGGGGGGGCTGAAGATCAAGGACCTGATTGAAGAGGGGCGGATGTGATGGCACAGGCCCTATTTGTGCTGGATGCATCTGTGGCTCTGGCCTGGGGATTGGAAGACGAAAGCAACCTGTACACCGACGCAGTGCTGGATGCCCTGGAGAACGGGGAGGCAGTGGTTCCGGCCATCTGGCCTTTGGAGGTGGCCAATGCGCTATGGGTGGCAGAGCGGAGGGGTCGGATTACCGAAGCTACGATCGCCGGTTTTCTGGAATATCTGCACGCCCTGCCCATCGTGGTGGAGCAGGTATCTCTGGATCAAGTTTTCAACAGGATTCTTCCGCTTGCCCGGGAACAGGGGCTTTCCGTTTATGATGCCGCTTATCTGGATCTGTCCATGCGGCTGGGTTTGCCGTTGGCTACCCAGGACGGTGCCCTCCGAGTCGCTGCCTCTCGAGTAGGTGTGGAAATCTTCGGACTGTCGGGAGAGGGATAATGAAATTGCGGGAAAGCGAAACGCTGGAGTTCAAACGCCAGTGGACCGACCGAGCTCTAGAAGATTTGGCGGCCTTTGCCAATACCCGGGGCGGTACGCTGCTTGTCGGCATTCGGAATGACGGCGAGATTGTAGGCGCGGCGGCGGACGACCGGGAAACACAGCGGATTGCGAATCTCATTGCATCGCACCTTGGCATCACGCCATCCATTCGGGTGGTGGAGATGGAAGGGCGTCCGGTCATAGAAATTCGGGTGGAACCGGCGCCGGGCTTGGTGTCCTGCCGCGGACGGTACCTCCGCCGCGTGGGCTCCACCAACCGGGATTTTTCGCCCGATGAACTGGCCCAACACATTCTCACCCGCTCTGGGAGGAGTTGGGACAGCCTGCCCAGCGAGTGGACCTTAGAGGAGGTTGACCTGGAGGCCCTGAGGCGGTTTGCCCGCCTGGCTCAGGCCAGACTTCCCTATTTCAACCCCTCAAACCCCGAACAGAGCTTGCGGAACCTCAATCTCCTGGAGGGCGAGCGGCTGAAAAACGCAGGCGTCTTGCTTTTCGGAAAACGGCCCCAGCGCCTCTTCCCCCAGGCCCAGGTGCGCATCGGCATCTTTCGTGGCACGGAGATTCTGGACAGCCACGATTTCACGGGCACCCTGTGGGACCAGCTGGATGGCGCGATGGAGCGCTTTCGCCAGGTCCTCAAGGTACGGTTTGACATTCAGGTGGAAGAACCCTCCTTGGAGGGGCTTCAACGCCAGGAGATATGGGAGTATCCGCTGGAGGCCCTGCGGGAGGCGGTGGTGAACGCCCTCATCCACCGGGATTACACCCATCCGGCGGACATCCAAATTCGGCTGGAAGAACACCGCCTTGAGGTCTGGAGTCCGGGTGAATTGCCCCCACCTCTGACGCCGGAGGCGCTTTACGGTCCGCATTCGTCGGTGCTCCGCAACCCGCTCGTCGCGCAGGCCTTCTACTTTGGTGGCGTCATCGAGCGCTGGGGCACGGGCACCACGC
>JALUWE010000349.1 GCA_027019845.1 Anaerolineales bacterium
TTGCCCCGGGGGGCGTCGCCGCCGGCCGTCTGCGGGTAGCCGCAGCACAGATAACCCGGCGGCAGCACCGTCTGTGCCCCCAGGTCGAACAACATGGCCAGGGTGGCCAGTCCCACCTGGCTGAACAGGCGCTCGGAACCGCAGCCGGGAAAATAAAACAGCGCATCCGAGTCCTCGTTGAGTTTTTCCGGGTCGCGCAGGATGGGCACGGTCTTGTCGTCCTCCAGGCCCAGCAGGGCGCGGGTGGTGCGCGCCGGCAGACCCGCGGGCAGGGGCTTGCGCACCAGGTGCACCACCTGCGCCGGCAGCCCGGTCCGCCCCGTGGTGGAGGCGGGGCGCCGCCGTCCCAGCAGGCCCGCCGCCCGCGCCAGCCGGTGGGCCAGGCGCTGGGCGCGGTAGCCCCATTGCACCAGGGCCACGCGCATCAGTTTGACGGCGGCGGGATCGCTCATATTCAGAAAGGCCATGGCCGCCCAGGTGCCCAGGTTGTTGCGCTTGCGCCCCTGGGCCCGGAGGATGCTGCGCATGCGTATGGAGACCTCGCCGAAGTCGATGTCCACCGGGCAGGGGCTCAGGCATTTGCGGCACACGGTGCAGTGGTCTGCCACGTCGTTCATCTCGTCGAAGTGACGGACGGACACGCCGCGGCGGGTCTGTTCCTCGTAGAGAAAGGCCTCGATGATGAGCCCGCCCGCCAGGATCTTGTTGCGCGGCGAGTACAGCAGATTGGCGCGCGGCACGTGGGTGTTGCACACCGGTTTGCACTTGCCGCAGCGCAGGCAGTTCTTCACCATGTGGTTGAGTTCGCCCAGTTCGCTGGCCTCCAGGATCAGGGCCTCCTGCTCCACCAGTCGCAGCGAGGGCGTGTAGGCCTGGTCCAGGTCGAAGCCGGCGCGCAGCTTGCCGGGATTGAAACGATTGCCGGGATCGGCCCGTCGCTTGTATTCGGCGAAGGCATCCAGGGCGGCCTGGTCCAGGTACTTGATCTTGGTGATACCGATGCCGTGCTCGCCGGAGATGACGCCGCCCAGGGAGGCCGCCAGCGCCATGATCCGGTCCACCACCCGTTCCGCCTCGTGCAGCATGTGGTAATCATTGGAATTCACCGGGATATTGGTGTGCACGTTGCCGTCGCCCGCGTGCATGTGGGTGGCGATGAACAGGCGGCTCGACCGGATACCGGCGTGGATGGCGTCCAGGCGCGCCCGTACCCCCGCCAGCGCCTGGCCCACGTAGATCTCCTTCAACGGCCGCTCCACGTCGCGGCGGTAGGAGATGCGCAGCAGCCGCCGTTGCAGCAGGGTGAACAGGGTGTCTTGCGGCTGCAGTCGCCCCTGCAGTTCCGCGTCCAGCAGTTGTGCATGGGAAGCGGCCGGCTCGTCCATGTGTTCGAGTATGGTGTTCCAGCGCCGGCGCACGGCCTCCAGCAGCTTGCGCGCCGCCACGTTCTTGGCCTCGAAAATGGCCTCGGTCTCCTCCGCCGCTTCCTCCTCCGGCGCCTGGCCCGCCACCAGTTGCTGCAGCTCCGGCATCTCCCCGGCCAGGTAGTCCAGCACGGCGTCGATCATGCGCAGTTTGTTGCGCGTGGACAGCTCGATGTTCAGGCGCTCGATGCCGTCGTTGTATTCCGCCAGCCGGTCCAGGGGGATCACCACGTCTTCGTTGATCTTGAAGGCGTTGGTATGGGCGGCGATGGCGGCGGTGCGGGCGCGGTCGGCCCAGAAATCGTTGCGCGCCTCGGGGCTGACGGCGATAAAGCCCTCCGCCTCGCGCCGGTTCGCCAGGCGCACCACTTCCGAGGCGGCCGCGGCCACGGCGTCTTCCTCGTCCCCGGCCACGTCCAGCAACAGGATCATCTTGGGCAGGTCCGGGCGTGCGGCCTTGGTGGAATAGTTCACCGCGCGCACGTAACGCTCATCCATGTGCTCCATGCCCATGAGGTGCACGCCCTCCAGTCCGTCCAGGTAGCGCTTGGTCTCGACGATGGCCGGCACGGCCCGGCGCAGGTCGTTGCCGAAGAACTCCAGGCACACGGTGCGGATGAAGCGCGGCATGCGGTGCAGCACGAACACCCCCGAGGT
>JALUWE010000350.1 GCA_027019845.1 Anaerolineales bacterium
CCACCCCATCCAGCCCCCCCGCACCATCATTGTGGACATCCGCGGCACAGAAGACCAAATCCTGGCGCGCATGAAACAAAAAACCCGCTACAACATCCGCCTGGCCATCCGCAAAGGCGTGGTGGTACGTCCATCCGGCGACCTGGACACCTTCGCCGCGCTGATGCAAGAGACCGGCCAGCGCGACCGTTTCGGCGTCCACAGCCGGGAATACTACCAAACCGCGTTCGACCTGTTCCAGCCGCGCGGCCATTGCGCGCTGCTGGTCGCCGAACTGGACCACCAACCGCTGGCCGCCATCATGGTCTTCAGCCGCGGCCAGCGCGCCTGGTACCTCTACGGCGCCTCCTCCAACCAGTACCGCAACTACATGCCCACCTACCTGCTGCAATGGGAGGCCATGCGCTGGGCGCGTGGCCAGGGCTGCCACAGCTACGACCTGTGGGGCGTGCCCGACGAAGACGCACAAACGCTCGAAAACGAATTCACCCGCCGCTCGGACGGGCTATGGGGCGTGTACCGCTTCAAACGCGGCTTCGGCGGCCAACTACACCGCGCACCCGGGCCGTGGGACCGCGTCTACCGCCCCGCGCTCTACAAACTATACCGCCTACGGATGGCACACCGCGCATGACACACCCCTGGAACGAACGGATCACCAGCCTGCCCGGCCCCCACCTGCTGCAAACCTGGGAATGGGGACAGGTCAAATCCCGCTTTGGCTGGCAGCCCTACCCGCTTTTCTGGGACGAGGCCGGCGCGCGCATCTTCCAAACCACGGCAGACAACCCAAACGACATTCGCGCGGCCGCGCTGCTGCTCGTGCGCACCATTCCCATCCGTGGTTTTGCCGCCCGCGTGAGCGTGGCCTACGTGCCCAAAGGGCCGCTGCTGGACTGGGAAGACGCACCCCTGCGCGCCCGCGTGCTGGCCGACCTGCGCACCTTCGCCCGCAAAAAGGCGGCCATTTTTCTGAAGATCGACCCCGACGTGCGCCTGGGCACCGGCGTCCCCGGCACGCCCGAAGCCGCGCAAAACCCCTTCGGCCACGCCTTCGCCCAGGAACTGCAACAAAGCGGCTGGTTGTTCTCCCCCGATCAAATCCAATACCGCAACACCATCCTGATCGACCTGACGCCCTCCGAAGAGCAACTGCTGGCACAGATGAAACAAAAAACGCGCTACAACGTCCGGCTGGCCGCGCGCAAAGGCGTGACCGTGCGCACAGGTACGCAGCACGACCTGGACACGCTCTTCCGTATGTACGCCGAGACTTCGCGGCGAGACGGCTTCGCCATCCGCGAGCGCGGCTACTACATCACCTTATGGCGCACCTTCCTACAGGCCGGGATGCTCGACCCGCTGATCGCAGAGGTGGCGGGGGAACCCGTGGCCGCGTTGATGCTCTTCCGCTTCGCGGGCAAAGCATGGTACCTGAACGGCATGTCGCTGCCCATACACCGCGACAAAATGCCCAACTACCTGCTGCAATGGGAGGCCATGCGCCGCGCCAAAGCTGCCGGCTGCCGGGTGTACGACCTGTGGGGCGCGCCGGATAAGTTCGATGAATCCGATTCGATGTGGGGCGTATACCGCTTCAAACGCGGCTTCGGCGGCCAGGTGGTGCGCCATATCGGGGCGTGGGATTACCCCCTGCGCCCGGCGTATTACCGCCTGTACACACACATCCTACCCAGAGTGTTGGAATTCCTGAAAGCGAGGAGAGGCTAGAACGCTGAACTGGCGGGAACATAGCAGCCCGGCGGAACTTCCCAGCTGAGATTCTTCGCTCCCCATCCCCCACTCCCGATCGTCCGTCGGGGCGACCGGCCGGTCGCCCCGACCTCCAATAACCACGCGCCGGTCCCCGGTCATCCGTCCCCGGTCATTCTGAGGGCACGCAGTGCCCGAAGAATCTCCCCCCATCGCCGAGATTCTTCGCTGCCGCTCAGAATGACACAAGCAACGGCCGGTTGCTCAGAATGCCACAGACAACAGCAGGCACGAACCGCGTAATTCCTGTCACTTACAGTACTTACGCAGTTGAGACCTCACAGGTCTACTACCACACGATGCAGGA
>JALUWE010000351.1 GCA_027019845.1 Anaerolineales bacterium
GTGGGCGTCTCGGTAGGGGCCGGCGTCTCGGTCGGGGGGGTGGTCGCGGTCGGGGTGGGGGTGTTGGTGGGGGGTTGGAGCGGGGTGGGGGTGGCCGTTGGCGCCAGGGAGGGGAGTTGCACAGCTTGCGGGGGCGCGGCGGCCGCGAACGGGTCGCCAAAAGTCTGCATGAATACCGCCCCCAGGCAGATGAAAGCGACGAACGCCAGCGTTGCAAAGGCGGTTAGGCGTTTGGCAGCCATGATGGGCGAGAGTCTACCACGCTACCCCAACGCAGACCAGACCTCCAATTTGGCTATCACCCGGCGGATCACCTCGTCGGTGAACGCGGAGGTGCTCATCTGGCCGCCCAAATCGGGGGTGGCTTTGCCTTCGTAGATGGTCTCGAACACGCTCTCGTAAATGGCGCGTGAGGCGCGTTCGGCCTCCGGGGTGCCCACGTACACCAGCAGGGCCGCGCCGGCCAGGATCATGGCCATCGGGTTGGCGATGTCTTTGCCCTCCAGCGCGGGTGCGGTGCCGTGCGGGGCCTCGGCCATCACGGTTTTGACGTGTAACGCGGACTCGTCGAAGCCCAGCACCAGGCTTTCGGACCCCGCGATGCTGCCGTACATTTGCAGCACCATGTCCGAGAGCAGGTCGCCGTCACGGTTGAGGGCCGGGATGACCAGGGGGTCGCCGCTGGTTTGCAGCAGCAGCGCGAAGGTGGCGTCGATCAGCAGGGGCTGGTAGCGCACGTTGGGGTAGCGTTGCGCGGCCGCGTCCAGTTCTTCTTTGAACATGCCCTCATACACCGGGCTGACCGTGAACTTAGGGCCGCCGAAGACGCGCGCGCCGGTGCGCTGGGCATATTGAAACGCGAATTCGGCCACCGCCCGGCAGGTGGAACGGCTGATGTGGGAGGTGCGGTAGGCGATCTCTTCGCCCGCTTCGGTGGTTTCTCGCCACTCTTTGGCCCCGTAGGCGTCCTCCACGGCCATGCGCACGATGGCGATGGGCGCGTGTACCCCGCCGATGGGGCGCACGTTGGGGATGCGCCGTCCGGTGCGCAGAATCACTTTGGCGTCCAGGGCCTCGCGCAGGATGGCGTTGGGGCTGCCCACGTCTCCGGGCGTTTCCGGCGTGATGGTGGCTGCTTTGAGGGCCAGACCGGTTCGCAGGGCGGCTTCTGCTGCTTCGTGAACCACCTGGTTTTTGGTCGCCCGGCGGTTCTCCAGGCTCAGATCGAAGTCCACGAAATCCAGGGGTTGGCGGATGATCGTGGGTTGCAGCACGCGCAGGGCCTGCGCCAGCAGTTCTTCGCCAGTCTGGTCGCCGTGCATGACGACGATGGTGGGGTGTTTGGTCATGGGGAGTTTGGTGGTCAGTGTTCAGTATTCAGTGGTCAGTGTTCAGTGGTCTCAGTGCCCTCAGCGTTTCAGCGTTTCAGCGTTCCGAGGGGTGCGACCTGCCTACCTGCCTACCTGTCTACCTGTTTACGCATTACGCATTCCCAGAAAAATAACTCAAGGCGTGTTGCCGGTGTATTTTTCGATGAGCCGCATAAGATCGTCCATCCGAAAGGGTTTTTGCAGGTATCCCTGGCCACCGGCAGCCAGGATATGTTCGTCGGTGTCGAGTTCCGCGCTGGCGGTCAGTACCAGGGCGGGGATGTCCGCGGTTTCTTGCCGGGTGCGCAAGGCTTCGAGCACCGCCAGCCCGCTCATGCCGGGCATGTTCATGTCGGTCAGGATCAAATCCGGCTGTTCATCCGCTGCCAGGCGCAGGGCCTCTTCTCCGTCCGCCGCGGTGAGGGCCTCCACGCCGCAAAGCTGGGCGATCTTCGCCAGCATACTGAGGGTCATGGGATCGTCATCGACAAAGAGAACACGTGGCATTTTTCTTACCCGTTGTTACAGGCGCTGGAGGCACAAGAACACAGCGTTGCACCCAGATTCACAAATTCTCTGTGTTGCTCCGGGCTGTCTCCGGGGCCTGCGTGTAGCTTTTTACCAGTTGGGCAATTCTCAAACGGGCAGGATTGTACCACGTTCGCCGCGCGGAGAGTGCTTCAAAAACGTGAGAAATTCGCGACTACAGCCACTGTCCGCCGCGAAAACGCCAGCGCGGGAACAACACCCGCATCGGGCCTTGCATGAGGAGAAAAACCCCCCACCACACCAGACCGGAATACAGGCCAAAGGGGAGCGGACCGATCCTGGATTTCAGCCCCCACAAGCCGCTGGGGGTGGGAAAGCCGTTTGCGCGGGCAAGTTGCACCACCAGCCACAGAAACACCACCTCCCACACCGCCGTGAGCAGCGCCAACCACGGCGGCCAATCGTGGTCCCATCGCAGGGTTTGCAGCCCGGTGTAGACCACGTCCCACACCATACCGGAAAGCAACCAGTACCCCAACAGGGCTGCGAAAGCGCCCGCGCTGCCGAAGAGCAGGCCGAACAGCACAGCCAGCCCGCCCCCCACCAGGGGATACAGCAACAAGCGGGTTTGCCAGCGGCCTTTCAAAGTCAATGTCATGGCGACACCCCCCTGGCCCAGCGCAGCCATTGGGCCACGGAGCGCAACATCCCAAAAGGGCGCAGGCCCGGCGCGCCTTCTTTTACCAGATGGTCTGCCGAGCGTTGGGCCGCGTATTGCAATCCGAGAAAGCTATCCACCGGCGCGAAGCGGGACCCCAGGGTGATCGAGCCGCTGGCATACACGCGTCCGCGCCCGTTTCGCATCCCTTCTACCTCGAAATCCGTGCTCACGCTGAGGCGATTCTTGACGTTGCGCGGCAGCCGGTAGTGCTCCACCAGGTCTCTGAGCAACGGATTGTATTCCAGCTGCGCGGCCAGACCGGTGGCGTCGATGATGAAATCAGCCACCAGATGGGAGACGCCCTCGATGGCCGTTTTCCCCCGGATGATGGTTGCCAGTTTGCCGTTTTCGCGTCGCACGCTTTCTACCTGTCCGAAGCGGATTTTGTACCAGCCTTCTTGCAGGCCGCGCTCGATGGTCTCGATCCAATCACGGCGGCCAGCGATGGTGATGCCGCCCCAGTCGTTGAGCAATTGGTCGCGCTCGTCTGCGGGCACGCGCTCCAGCAGGAAACGCATGTCGCCGCCCCAGCAGGCTTTGGGCCAGTTGAACGGCTGGACTTCCCAGTGGTGGTGTACCGGGCGCCGGGCGCGTCCAAACCGGCTGCCCTCGAAAACCGGCGCGCGCATCAGATGTACGACCGAAATGTCCGCGTTGCGGGCGCGCGCCTCGTGCACCCGTTGGATCACCCGCGCCGCGGTCGCGCCCCGCCCGCGCACCAGCACCGTGCCGCCGTGCCGCACCAGGTGCTGGTAAACGTGATCGTGCTGTTCGTAGGCGTTGACCACGTGCTCGAAATCGCGGGTGCGCTCCCGGTAGGCGCGCAAATCCGGCAGAAAACGTATGGCGGGATAACCCACCGCGATGTGCAGATAGGGCGCCAGGATCAGTTTGTGAACCCGCCCGCCCCCTCTGCCGGTCTGGGAGTAGGCCACCACGTAGCGCTCATCGCCGGTTTTGCGGATGGCGCGCACGCGGCCAAACCGCCAGATGCGCGGCCAGCCGATCCGCCCGGCCTCCCGCTCGATGGCCGCGAACACGTCGCCCGCGAGCGGGGTGTAGGTTTCGGCCAGGTCGGGTTCGCCGAAGAGCTGCCAGGCGATGTGCAACGCGTGGCCGAAACGCCCGTCGCGCAGGTCGCGCCACATTTCGCGCAGCGCGTACCCCGGCCAACCCCACAAATTGTCCGGGCAGGCATCCGAGTTGGAGCGCAGGCGTTCGCTCTCCGAAATTTGGGAATTGGCTGCCAGCCGTTGCAGGCGACCGTAGGGCTTCTCTTCCACGCCAATGGCGACCACGTTCTCGGGCCGGGCGCCGTAGATGACCAGGTGATCGACCCAGGCGAAACTGCCCAGCCCCCCGCCGATGGTCAGGTAGGTGGTCTCTTCCAACGGGTAGGGCAGGGCGCGCAGGGCTTCGAGGGGCACAATCTGGTACTCGTCGAACAGCGCGGGGGGGAAGCGGGAGGCCCGGGGAGGCCGCGCCGCGGGCACGGTCTGGTCGGGGTCGAAAGCCGCCGCGGTGAGGGTTTTTTCATCTCTGGCTGGCGTTTCGGCCTCTGCCAGGGGGTGGACGGTGAAATAAAAAGGGCCGATCTTGAACCCGTCCCCCTCCCGCAACGCCGCGGATTTCACCTTACGGCCATTCACCAGCACCCCGTTCGTGCTGCCCAGGTCCCGGATGATGACCCTGTTCCCTTCGGCCTCCAGCCGCGCGTGCCGCCGCGAGACCAGCTTGCTGTTGAGGGACAGCGTGTTTTCCGCGGCGCGGCCAATCGAAACCGGCAGGGCTGCGGTCAGGGTTTGCTCGTCACCGGTGAGCGGGTCTTCCCAGGTCAGGCGGATGGGGGGCATGGGGGTTGTTTGTTCGTACTCCTTACTTCCTACTCCTTACTCCCTACTCCTTACTCCCTACTCCCTCACTCCCCCGATAAACGTTTCGCCAAAGGCCAGCGATGTGCCGCACCAGGGGCAGTCGCTTACGCTGCTGTCGGCCACCTTTCCACAGCCGGTGCATTTGACTTTGAAGACCACCCGGGGTCCCAAATCGGGGAGGGAGACAGCCGCGGTGATCAGGCCGAGTTGCAGGGTGTCCCCGTGTGCGAGCGTTGTTTGTTCGCGGTGTGCCAGGGTGCGCTCGTTCACCAAAACGGGATTGGTCTGGCTCAGGTTCTGGATGATGACTTCTTCACCCTGCGCCCACACGCTGGCGTGCCGCCGGGACACGGTGGGGTGTGCGATAGTGATGTGGCAGTCCGGGCTGCGGCCAATGGTGACTTTGCTCTCCAGTTTGGCAGACTGGGTGTAAGAGCGGCCTTCGAGGTGCCATTGCAGGCTCAAGACGAGCATGGCAACTCTCCTAGACGATCTTCCAGCGCAATTCTTCGCCGCGCAGGGCGCGCAGCACCTCGTTGGCGATGTCTTCGGCGGTGCGTGCCTGGGCCTCGCGGGTTTGTGCGCCGATGTGGGGCGCGGCCACCACGTTGGGATGCGCCACCAGGGGAGTGGCGCCCGGCGGCTCCTGGGCGAACACGTCCAGCCCGGCCCCGGCCACCTGCCCGCTTTCGAGGGCTTCGAGCAACGCGTCCTCCTCGATCACCCCCCCGCGCGCGGTGCAGATCAGGCGCACGCCGGGCTTCATGCGGGCAATCGCCGCGGCATCGATCAGGCCGCGGGTCTGCTCGCTGAGCGGGATGTGCAGGCTGATGTAATCGGCGCGGGCGTACAGTTCGTCGAGCGAGACCGGCACGGCCCCGTTCTGGCGGATTTGCTCCTCGATGAGGTACGGGTCGTAGCCAATCACTTTCATGCGGAAGGCCGCGGCGCGTTGCGCCACCGCGCCCCCAATGCGCCCGGTACCGATGATGCCGAGGGTTTTGCCGTACAGCTCGCTGCCAATGAGTCGCTTTTTCGCCCATTCCCCGGCTTTCATGCTGCGGTCTGCGGCCGGGATGCGCCGCGCCAGGGCCAGCATGAGCGCCAGGGTGTGCTCGGCGACCGAGATGGTGGTGGCCTGGGGCGCGTTGACCACGATCACCCCGCGGGCCCGTGCCGCGGCCAGGTCGATGTTGTCCACCCCCACGCCGGCGCGGCCGACTACTTTGAGGCGGGTGCCCGCTTCCAGGACTTCGGCGGTCACTTTGGTGCGCCCGCGCACGATCAGCGCGTCGTACTGGGCGATGGTCCCGAGCAGTTCGTCCGCCGGGATGCCGCTGCGGTCGTCCACCTGCCCGGCGGCGCGCAGAATGGCCTGGCCGTTTTCGCTCAGGCCGTCGGTGAGTAAGATGCTTGGCTTCATGGGGTGTTCTTTGTCCAACATGCCTCCAAATCCAGCAGTTTGCGGAAGGTCTCTTCCTGGGCAAATTCTACCACTACCTGCACGCAGCCGCGGGAAAGTGATTGCTTGCTGGCGGGGGGAAGTTTGCCCCACCAGTTTTGGTCCACGTAAACGTAGCGGTAGCCGTTGGCGAGCAGGGCCGCGGCCAGGGGCTGCCAGTGGCGGAGATCGTCCCAATCCAGGGAGGAGGCACCGCGCCACCACATCACCACCGCGCCCGCCAGCAGCGTGAGCGCGGCCGCGGCGGTGAAGGCCGTTTGCGCGGGCAGCCAGCGCCCGATCAGGTTCACCGTCCACAAATACAACACCATCCCCAGCCCCCATCCGGCCAGCAGTCGCTCACGCGCTTCCAGGCGGAAGGCGACGGAAACGAGCATCCAGCCGCCCAGCCACCATGCCAGCGCGACGATCAGCCAGGGCAGGAGGGAGAGCATGGATTGGGTGCGGAACCAGTACCCGATCACATTTCCCTTCTCCCCTCCAGCCATCCCATCAACCTTTCCGCCCCCCAGGCGTTGATGACGTTCTCCGGCCCGGCCCAGCCGCGGCGCGCGGTGGCAACGCCGAAGTGCATCAGATCGAGTTGTTCAGGACGGTGCGCGTCGGTGTTGACGCTCAGCAGAACCCCCATCTCAACCGCGCGGCGGGTGTAGACATCGTTCAAATCCAGGCGGCGGGGGTTGGCGTTGATCTCCAGTGCCACGCGGGATTGCGCGGCCGCGGCCAGCACCGCGTCCATGTCCAGGTCCGCGGGTTCGCGGTGCGGGATTTGCCGCCCGGTGGGGTGGCCGATCACGTCCACATGCGGGTTGTGGATGGCGTTTAGCAGGCGTTGGGTGATCTGGCGGCGTGGTTGGCGCAGGCTGACGTGCAGGGAGGCGATCACGATGTCCAACCCGGCCAGCACCTCGTCGGGATAGTCGAGTGTGCCGTCGGCCTTGATCTCGACCTCCACGCCGTTGAGGATGCGGATCGAGTCGCCCAGAGCGGCCTGCGCGGCGCGGATTTCGGCCTGCCGGGCGCGCACGTCCTCGGGGCGCATCCCCCGCACGATGCCCAAACCGTGCGAGTGGTCGGTGATGGCGATGATCTTGTAGCCGCGCGCCCGCGCGGCGCGTGCCATCTCTTCGATGCTGGCCTTGCCGTCGCTCCAGGTGGAGTGGGTGTGCAGCTCTGCGATCAGGTCGGATGGCGACAGCAGGCGGGGCAGCGCGGCCTGCATGGCCGCCTCCACCTCCCCGCGGTCCTCGCGCAGCTCCGGTGGAATCCAGGGCAGCCCCAGCCGGGCGTACACTTCCTCTTCGGTAGCGCACAAAATCTCCTCGCCCGTGTCCACGCGGGTCAGCGCGTGCTCGGAGAGGGAAAGCCCCTGTTTGAGGGCCAGCTCGCGCAGCCGCACGTTGTGGTCTTTCGAGCCGGTGGCGTATTGCAATGCGGTGCCGAACCGCTCCGGGGGGTGTACCCATACCTGGGCGCGCATCCCATTGGTGAACTCGACCGAGGATTTGGTGTCTCCCTGCCCGAGGAGGCGCGCCACAGAGGGCTGCCCGCTGAAGGCCTGCATGACCGGGCCGGGTTGCGTGGCCGCCACCAGGAGGTCGATGTCGCCGACGGTTTCCCGCATCCGGCGCAGGCTGCCGGCGGCCTCGGCGGCCACCACCCCGGGTACAGCCCGCAACAGGGCCAGCAGTTGCTGGGCGAAGGGCCAGGCTTTTTCCAGCGGGGTGCGTCCAGTGCGGCGGGCGAGGGATTCGATCCCGGCCAGAATGCGCGCCTCGGACTTGGCCCCCATGCCGGGCAGGGTGCGCAGCCGCCCGGCGCGGGCCGCGGCCTCCAGCTCGGGCAGAGTGGTGATCCCCAGCTCTTTCCAAAACAGTTTGATCTTCTTCGGTCCCAGATCGGGCACCTGCATCAAACCGGCCAGCGTGGGGGGCACTTCCGCGGTCAGCCGGTTCAGGTAGGCCAGCTCGCCGGTGGAGAGCAGTTCGTCGATCTTCTCGGCGATGGCTTTGCCCACCCCGGGAATCTCCATCAGCGCTCTGACGCCCCCTTCCTGCCAGATGGCGTTGACGTCGCGCCCCAGGTTGGTCAGGCTTTCGGCGGCTTTGCGGTAGGCCAGGATTTTGTAAATCACTTCGCCCTTGATTTGCAGCAAATCCGCGATCAGGTTGAAGGTCTCGGCCAGCTCTTTGTTGGTCATGGGGGTATTATAGTGCCAAATTGCAACGTTTTTGAGGGTTCGTTTTTGGCGTTACGAGTAAACTTAACACACTGAATTGCGGATAACGATGGAAGGTGTCATGGCGAGGGTGCACCGTCACCCTGCGGGGCTTCGCAATGACCATTCCAAAGGGAGGCTTTTATCCGAAGCTCAGGTTAAGACAACTGATTTTTGGGTTTATGAAAACAAAACTCTTCGGAATTGTTCTTTCCACCTCAGCACTGCTCGTCGGTGTGCTCGGATATCTGAACCAGCACGCTGGTCTCCGGCTGGGCAGGTTCATCGACAATGTGTTGGGGGATTTCTACGCCATCGTGACCGCGGAACTGGTGGGGCTGGCGGTCGTGTTTTACGTTTTCGAGGTGATTTTGGAGGCGCGGCTCACCGGCCACGAGAAGAATCGCCTGCGTATGCAACTGGGCAGCCCGGACAATCTCTTTGCCAGAGAGGCAGCGCGCTTGTTGAAGGCGCACGGCTGGCTGACGGACGGCAGCCTCAAGGGGGCCAACCTGCACCTGGCCGACTTGAGCGAGGTCGATTTGCAAGACGCCTCCCTGAGTTGGGTGGATTTGAGCGCGGCCAGCCTGCGCGCGGCCAACCTGTACCGCGCCGACCTGAGCAAAGCCAACCTGGTGCGCGCCAACCTGGCGATGTCCGGTCCCATCCGGGCCAATTTGCGCCGCGCGTTTCTCAGCGGCTCGGACATGAGTTGGAGCAAACTTTTCCGCGCCGATCTGAGCGGCGCGTATTTGATTCGCACCAACCTGAAAGGGGCCAATTTGTTCCGCGCCAACCTGAGTGGTGCGAACCTGACCCGCGCGCTGCTGGCGCGGGCCAATTTGCGGGGTGCGAACCTGAGCGGGGCCAACCTGGGTGGCGCAAATCTCTACCAGGCCGACCTGACGCGCGCCAACCTGAGCGGTGCAAGGGTCACTTTGAAACAACTGGCGCAGGCGCAATCGCTGGTGGGGGCCATCATGCCCGACGGCACCCGCTTCGACCCGCAAAAGCACCGCCTTCAGGGGACGGTCTGAGCGGCCAGCGCTCGAAACGCCGGTCTCATCGTTCTTCCATCAATCAATAACGCCACGTCCGCGCCATCCACGATCTGATCGACGCCCAGCCATCGGATGTCAGGGGATGGCTGAAGGGTGCGCGGGTCATTCGATGGTGATCGCCACCACGTGGCGGCCATCCCAGTCGCCGTGTGCGTGTTCTCCGCGGGCGCGCAGGTGCAGGGGGGTGATCTCGATCAGGGTGGCCGCATCCGGGGGCGGCAGGCGGTTGGCGGGGTGTTTTCGGCGAAAGAGGGGCAGCAGTCGCGGGTAGAGGGCGCGGGCCGGGGTGGCCCAGCCA
>JALUWE010000352.1 GCA_027019845.1 Anaerolineales bacterium
AGTCATCGGATCGTGATGGAACAATACCAGCTTCTTCACACCCGCCCTGCGAGCCATATCGGCGCCGATCAGAGCGGAGCTATGTCCCCAATCTTCCCGGATGAGCGACTCGCGCAATGAAAACTGGGCGTCGAAGAACAGCACATCCGCGCCGGAGTAAAAGCGGATGAACGGCTTGATGCTGGCATCATCCAGCTTTTTATATTCCGCGTCGCTGGCATAGACCATCACCGCTTCGTTGTGCTCAAAACGAAAAGCATACGCATCCCCCGGATGGGGCAACTTGATGTTGCTGATCTTTACCCCCTTGATCTGAATCTGCTCACCTTCTTTTAGCCTGCGGAACTCGAATTGCACATTCTCGCGCATGAAGTCGAATGATACCGGAAACGTAGGGGAGGCCATCTGGTTCATCAACGCCTTTTCCACATCGTGTACGCCGTAAACGATGATCTTGTTGCCAGGAATGTAGGCCGGCGTAAAAAAGGGCAGCCCCTGAATATGGTCCCAGTGCAAATGACTGAACAAAAGGTGCATTGTCCCCTCTCCACGCCCAAAGGGGCCTTGCATCAACTCGTTCCCCAACTCCCGCAGGCCCGAACCCGCGTCAATAACGATGAGATGCCCGTCTACGCGCACCTCGATACAAGGCGTATTGCCTCCCGCGGTCCCGGCAATGATCGGGGGCAGGCTGTCCAGATAGTCGCGGATCGCCTGCGCATCGCTCAAATCCACCTCGATGGCGCCCTGTAAAACCTTTATCATCTTTTCACGGATCGCCTGCGGGGAGATAGGCGCGGGTATCGAACCCCGCGCCCCCCATACTCGCACTTTCATGCGATCCTCCAGGGAAAACAGCTTCCTTTCATCAGACGAACATCCTCTTGAATTCTATCACCAACGGTACTTACGCAGTTGGTGAACGCAAGGACAGGTTTAGTGTCATTGCGAGCACCTGTAAGGGTGCGCCTGCCCTGAGCCATGCACTGAGCCGCAGGCGAAGTGACTGCCGAAGGGAAGCAATCCCCTACATCATGGAGGAGATTGCTTCGGCGGGCATAGCCCGCCTCGCAATGACGCTACAGGATGAACTGCATAAGTCCTGTCACCAACATAATGCCCTATTCTACTGCATATTGTAACGCTAAGGCCTCATGTCTTCATTACCAAAATGGTACAATGGCACCACATTTTACACGCTGCAAGGAAAAACCATGGCCGAAGACCCCACTTTCCGGCGACTGCAACAGCTTCGAGAAGAGATCAACTACCACAATTACCGCTACCACGTGCTGGACGACCCGGTCATCAGCGACTACGAATTCGACCAACTGATGAATGAGCTGCGCGCCATAGAGGCAGCGCATCCCGAGTGGGTGACGCCCGACTCCCCCTCCCTGCGTGTGGGCGGCGCGCCGCTCGAAAAGTTCGACAAAGTCAAACACCCGCGCCCCATCCTCAGCCTGGCAAACACCTTCGACTTCGGGGGCGTGCGCGCCTGGCTGGAGCGCATCGCCAAAATCGACGAACGCGCCCTGTCCGCGGACTTTACCGTCGAACCCAAACTGGACGGCCTCTCGGTGGTGTTGCACTACCGCGAGGGTCTGTTCGTGCAGGGCGCCACGCGCGGCAACGGCGAGACCGGCGAAGACATCACCGCCAACCTGCGCACCATCAAAAGCCTACCCCTGAAAATCCCCGTTCGGGCTACGGACGAAACGCCGGATGTGCCCCCTTACCTGGTGGTGCGCGGCGAGGCGTTCTTCTACCGCCACGACTTCGAAGCCCTGAACCACCGGCTCGAACAAGCGGGCGAAAAAACCTACCAAAACCCGCGCAACGCCGCGGCCGGATCACTGCGCCAGCTCGACCCCGGCCTGACCGCCTCCCGCCCGCTCTCCATCCTGGTCTACCAGATCGTCACCGGCGAGGGCGAGCTGCCACCCACCCAATGGGACACGCTCGCCTTCCTGCGCAGCCTGGGCTTCCCCGTGCCGGAGGCGCACCACTGTAAAAACCTGGACGAGGTCTTCCCCGTACTGGAAAGCTGGGCCGCCAAACGA
>JALUWE010000353.1 GCA_027019845.1 Anaerolineales bacterium
CCCGGCGGAACAACTGGCAATCATTCGCAAGAAAGCACAAAAATTGATGCAAAAAATGCGCCTCTATTGGCGCGAAACATTAATGCCCCAACTGATCGACGAGGGCATTCACGTCTTGAATTACGACCAACTCAACGACAAACAGCGCGACAATGTACAAGATTACTTCGACAATATCATCTTCCCGGTGCTCACTCCCCTGGCATTCGACCCGGGGCACCCCTTTCCGCACATCTCCAATCTAAGCCTCAACCTGGCCGTGCTGATCCGGGATGAGCAGGGAGACAAACGCTTTGCGCGCGTCAAAGTTCCTGCCACCCTCCCCCGCCTGGTGCCGCTCAAACGCTCTTCCGGCGGTGTACGCAAAGACGGCACCGTCCCTTTCAAACATTATTTTGTGTGGATCGAGCAGGTCATTGCAGCCAATTTGAGCAAACTCTTCCCCGGGATGGAAGTGATCGAATCACACCTGTTCCGGATCATCCGCAATGCGGATATGGAAATTCAGGAACTGGAGGCCGACGATCTGCTGGAGACCATGGCAGCCACCATTCGAGACCGGCGGTTTGGCTCCATCGTCCACCTGGCGATCAACGCGCAGATGCCCAAAGAACTGCGCAACATCCTGATCGAAAACCTGGAAATGGACCCCAAAGACGTGTACGTGCTCGACAACCCGCTTGGGTACAGCAGTCTGATGGCCCTGTACAACATCGATCGCTACGATCTGAAAGTTCCTCCCCACTTCCCCTCTCCGCCCCAGCCCTTACGAGGCGAGCACTTCGACGGCAACATTTTTGCAAGTATCCGCAGAGAAAACATACTCCTCCACCACCCTTACGATTCTTTTACGCCGGTCATCGAATTTCTGGAAACCGCCTCCCGGGACCCGAACGTGCTGGCCATCAAACAAACGTTGTACCGGGTCGGTCGTAACTCGCCCATCGTGAACGCTTTGCTAGAAGCCCGCCGCGACCACGGCAAACAGGTAGCGGTGCTGGTCGAATTGAAAGCCCGCTTCGACGAAGAGAGCAACATCGGCTGGGCGCGCAAACTGGAACGCGAAGGCGTTCACGTCACTTATGGGCTGCTAGGCCTAAAAACACACTCCAAAATTCTACTGGTCGTGCGCAAGGAAGGGGAGAGCATCCGGCGTTACCTGCACCTGGGAACCGGTAATTACAACCACATCACCGCCCAGGCCTATGAAGATTTGGGCTTGCTGACCTGCGATGATGACCTGGGCGCGGACGCAACCGACCTGTTCAACTACCTGACCGGTTACTCTGCAAAAAAAGACTATCGTAAAATGTTGGTGGCCCCTGTCAATCTGCGCAGCCGCATGGAGGCTCTGATCCGGCGCGAGATCGAACATCAAAAGAACGGCAAAGGCGGGCATATCATCTTCAAAATGAATCAACTGGTGGACAAACCCATGATCCGCTTGCTTTATGAGGCTTCCCGCGCGGGTGTACAGATCGATCTCATTGTGCGCGGCATCTGCTGCCTGCGTCCCGGGGTAAAAGGCGTCAGCGAAAACATCCGCCTGGTGAGCATTATCGGACGTTTCCTGGAACACAGCCGCATCTATTACTTTCGCAATGCGGGGGAAGAGGAAATTTACATCGGCAGCGCGGATTTGATGCCCCGCAATCTGAACCGCCGCGTAGAGGTTCTGTTCCCCATCGAAACGCCGCAGATGATTCGCCACATCCGCACCGACATCCTGCAAATTTACCTCTCCGACAACGTCAAGGCGCGCCTGATGCGGCCAGATGGCTCTTATAAACGCATCAAACCCGAGGACAACGGTAAAGAGCCACTCAACGCCCAGGAGTGGTTCATAAAACAACGCACCCTCACCCATGCCCGCTGATCTCGCTTACCCCATGCTGGAATCCGGCCCCGGTATCTTCCCGCCAGACAACATGGCAGCAGGCTGAACACCTTCTCCCAGGCCTGGGAACAATTCAACCGCATCGAACTTCGCAGAAAGCTGGCGCTGGCCACCGCTGCGCTTTAGGCATGAGACCCAAAACCCGCGGGTTTTGCAAACACCGGGGGTGATATGTTGATAAAGAGGGACATTCCAGCTCTCTGGTAAAATCTGCAACCCGATAATGGATTCTGCCGCCAGCATCCTTCCATAAGCGAACTGCGTTCGTTCTTCGCTGGGGAGGCTCAATCGTCTGTGTCCCGGGTACACAACCCCCTCGATGTCCCCATGCCGCTTTATGCTACAATCCTGCCAACATGAATAACCAAGCGTTGATCATCACTCTTATCGTTCTCGCCCTGAGCTTTGACTTCCTCAACGGCTTCCACGATAGCGCTAATGTGGTCGCCACCATGATCTCCTCCCGGGCGATGAGTCCCCGGGCCGCTCTGACCATCGCTGCGCTGGCGGATTTCGCGGGGCCTTTTCTTTTCGGCGTAGCCGTCGCCAAAACGGTGGGAAAAGAAATCGCGCCCCCCGAACTGATCACCATCCAGGTCGTGTTTGCAGCGCTGTTGAGTGCAAGTGCCTGGAACATTTTTACCTGGTACTTAGCCATCCCGTCCAGTTCTTCGCACGCCCTCATCGGCGGCATCCTGGGAGCAGTGCTGATTGGCGCGGGCGCGCAGGCCATTCGCATGGAGGGCGTGTGGAAGGTGGCCTTAGCACTGTTCATCTCCCCTCTGATTGGTTTCGCCGTCGGCATGGTCGCCATGCGCCTGATTCTATGGCTGGCCCGTAGTGCCACACCAAAAGCCAACATCTTTTTCAAGATAGCGCAACTGCCCACAGCGGTAGCCCTGGCCTTGAGCCACGGGACCAACGGCGCCCAAAAAACCATGGGGGTAATTACGATGGGATTGGTGGTGCTCGGTGTTCAGAAAGATTTTGTCGTCCCCAGTTGGGTGGTGTTCGCCAGCGCGTCGGCTATTGCGCTGGGGACGGCAACCGGCGCCTGGCGGCTGATCCACACCCTGGGTGCAAAATTTTACCGGGTGCGCCCGATTCACAGCTTCACGTCCCAATTGTCCTCCGCGTTCGTGATCCTGGGGGCCTCCGCCTTGGGGGGGCCGGTCAGCACCACCCATGTGGTCAGCTCCTCGATCATCGGAGCAGGCGCGGCACAGCGCAAATCGCAGGTGCGCTGGGGTGTGATGGGAGAGATCATCATGGCCTGGGTCTTGACCGTACCGGCCTCCACCGCCATTGCCGCGCTGTTTTACCTGCTCATCAATTATTTCATGTGAAGGGAACAAATATCATGGGCATCTCTGTGTTCAATCGTCCCAAAGAGGACAAATTTATCGCTTTGCTGATCGAACAAAGTGAACTGACCGTCGAGGGGTTGGTATTGTTGGAAAAATGTGTCAAAAGCCCCTCCAAAGAAGACGTGGACGAAATTCGCAGAAAAGAGTACGAGGCGGATGAAGTCCGTAGAATTTTGATCGACGAGCTGCACAACACGTTCGTCACCCCATTCGACCGGGAAGATATTTTCAATCTCTCCCTGCACATCGACGAGATGGTGGATTATGCCCTGAGCACCATCGAGGAAGTGGATTTGCTGAACGTCAAAGCCGACGATTATCTGCAACAAATGGTCAATCTCAACCGGCAGGCCGCGGAAGAGTTGTCCATGGCCATGCACCGCCTATCGAAAAACCCCCGCGTGGCCGGCGACCACGCCCGCCGAGCCAGGAAAATCGAAAACGAGGTGGACCGCTTGTACCGGCACGCTATCGCCGATCTGTTTACCAAAGCCAAAGATTTCAAACAAATGATGGTCATGCTGCGTAAGCGTGAGGTGTATCGCCACGTCTCTAATATGTCGGACCGCGCCAGCGCAGCCGCCAACGTGATCGGCATGGTGGTGATGAAACTGACGTAAGGATGGATATTGGCAGTACTTACGCAGTTGAGACCTCACAGGTCTACTACCACACGATGCAGGAAGATTTTACCCAAAATAGATTGCATCCTGAGCGGAGGGCGGGAGAGTTCGTGCCGAACTCCGTTGGCTCGTAGTCGAAGGATGGAAATCAGGAATCATCGATGAAGATCGGGCAGAAGGCTACCTTATCGAAAACCTTTACCGAAGCGGACATCCTGGCGTTCGCCCAAGCATCGGGCGACGAGAATCCCGTCCATCTGGACGAGGCATACGCGGCCACGACGCCCTTTGGCAGGCGCATCGCCCACGGGATGCTGGTGGCCGGCCTGATCTCCGCGGTGCTGGGCACGAAATTGCCCGGGCCGGGCACGATTTATCTGGGGCAAGAGCTGCGCTTCAAAAAACCGGTCTACATCGGCGATACCATCACCGCGGTGGTCGAAGTAGAAAAAATCCGCCAGGACAAGCCCATCGCCACCCTGAAAACCGAATGCTACAACCAGCATGATGTCCTGGTCATCACCGGAACCGCCACCGTTCTGTTTCCCCAATCTGGAAAGGTGTGAGGCAATCGTGCACATTGGAGCTTTTGACCTGGCTTACGGCAATCCCTGATGGGTTGCCAGATGAATGTTGGAAAAATAGGGGCTGTTACCCTGCGGCCATGCACCGCCCTCACGCTCCAAAATCTCCAGATACAAGAACAGCGTCCCCTCGTGGTAAAGCAACTCGGCATACCCTTTGCGCAGCCATTCGACCGGGTACGTTTTTTCGTGGATGACCGGATTGCCCGCATATTTGGACCAGCGAATGCCATCCTGGCTGAACGCCAACCCATAGCCTTCGGCGCGGCCAATTTTGACATTGCTCTTGTAGAGCATCAGCAACCCGTCGGGGGTCTGCACCACGTGGGGCTGGAAGACGCGGAACGCGTCCCATTCCCCTTTTTCACCGGGCGACAATACCGGATCACTTTGCGCATACAAGCCGCCGGTGGCCGGGTCGTCGTACTTGGTCCAGTTTAGGCCGTCGGGGGAGGTGGCCAGGCCGATCATGCGAGTGGCATACAGCTTGTCGGTATCCGCGCCGGCGAAGAACATCAGATAGCCCTGATCGGTGCGCAGCACGCTGGGCTGGGTGACGCGGCTGGCGTCCCAGGCGCCTTCCCCTCCGGGGGTGAGCACGAAGCCGGGGTCCAGCGTCCACGGCCCGGCCGGGCCGGGCGCGGTGGCGCGGCCGATGGCGCCTTTCGCGCCGTCGCGGCCCTCATCGAGGGTGTAGGTATACAACATCCAGGTACCGTCTTCTGCCACCACCACGCTGGAGACGAAAAACGTGAACCCTTCGAAAGTTTCCTGCGCGCTGTCCAGAATGGGTTGCTCGGAAACCAGTTCCCAATTGACTCCATCGGCGGAGACCGCGTAACCCACCGCGACTTTGGCAGGCCAATCTGCAAAACCGTTGAAAAACAGGTGGAATCGGCCTTCGTAGAAGATGACCGCGCCGGGTTCGACATTGTCGGCAAACCAGGAGTTTTCAGGGCCGCGGGCAAACACCGGGCCGCTCTGGAGGGGTTGGAAGAACGGCGCGGGAACGGGCGTAGGGCTGGGGGGCTGCGTAGGCGCGGGGGAAGGCGCCGGCGAGGGCGGAGATGCCGGCTGGCAGGCGACCAACAGGCTCAAAACAGGGAGGAGCATCAAAAAGCGTGCAGGTTTCATCTGTGCAATTGTAACGTAAAGGTTGGAACGCTGAAGGAGAAGTGCTACCATTTTCAGCAGAGCACAGTGACAAGTCTGCGTAATCTGTGTAATCTGCGTAATCTGCGGTTGAAAACAATGCGGAGACTCCGATCTACTGATAAGGACTTACGCACTTGAAAAGTCGCACCCGGACCTCACAGGTCTCAAAGCGCATGGGGACGCCCGGATGCAATCTGTTTTGGGTAAAATCTTCCTGCAGCGTGTGGTAGTAGACCTGTGAGGTCTCAGCGTAAGTACTGCTACTGAATTTCGATCGACTGACTTTGTCCTGGCACAAGCACCACCCGCGCAGTTTGTGATAAGATTCCCTCACTTCAATTTGGAGAAAGGTACATGAACGACACCACAAGCAAATCCGTTCGCATCTGGCTATACGTTACCTGCTTCTCGATTGCGCTGTTGGTGGTCTTCGGCGGGTTCGTGCGGCTGACGCGCTCCGGCCTATCCATCGTGGAGTGGAATGTGATCACCGGCGTACTGCCGCCCATCGGGGAGGCGGCCTGGCAGGCAGAATTCGCCAAATACCAGCAAACACCAGAATTTCAGATTGTCAACAAGGGGATGACCCTGGATGAATACAAAAAGATCTATTACGTCGAATACCTTCACCGGCTGATCGGCAGGCTGGTGGGGCTGATATACGTGCTGCCGCTGTTCTACTTTTTGATCCGGGGTACGATTCCGTGGCGAAAATCCTGGCCTTACCTGGTGATCGGGCTGGGATTTGCCTTCCAGGGCGCGCTGGGATGGTACATGGTGGCCAGCGGGCTGGTGGATAAGCCGCGCGTCAGCCAATACCGGCTGGCCGCGCACCTGATCACCGCCTTGGGGCTGCTGGCGCTGACGTTTTGGATTGCGTTGCGAAACCACCCCCGCGTTGCCCCGCCCGGCAGCCGCCGGAGCAGCCCGGAGATGCGGCGCATGTCCGTGGGACTGTTGGTGCTTCTGCTGATCCAGATCGCGTATGGCGCGTTTGTTGCCGGCCTGAAAGCCGGGCACGTGTCCAACACCTGGCCGTTGATGTTCGGCCGGTTCGTGCCGCCGGGATTGTTGAGCATACAAGAACCGTGGTACCTCAATCTGACGGCCACCGCGGTAACCGTACACTTCATTCACCGCTGGTTCGCGTTCATCGTGTTTGGCTATGCGCTGTGGATGTACTCCCGCGCTCGAAAAATCGAAGCCGCGCCCGCCGTGTTGAAGACCATACAAGTCATTTTGTGGCTCCTCGGGGTGCAGATCACGTTGGGCGTGTTGGTGGTGCTGTTCAACGTCGCCATCTCGCTGGCATTGATCCACCAGGCCATGGGGATGACAGTGTTCCTGACGGAAATCTTTTTGCTCTACCAGGTATTTGCACACCAGGCGGCCACGGCAGAAAAGCGCGCAACGCTTCAAGAGGGCGTGGTACACGGCTGAGAGGCAGCCGGGGTAAGGGGAGCGGTATAATTTCGACATGAGCGGGAGGTAGACAAAGCGCATCGCACGTAATACGCATGGCGCAAAACGTATTGCGTAAAACGTAAAAGGAGTCCGTTTTATGCTTCGGGAGAATGAAACTGTACTCGATCTGCCGTTGAGGCGCGAGGAAATTGTCGCCGACTACCGGCTGGCATACCAAAGCCGCCAGGCCAGTTTGATCGGACGACGGGAGGTGATGAGCGGCAAGGCCAAATTCGGGATTTTTGGGGACGGTAAAGAAGTAGCCCAGATCGCAATGGCAAAAGCCTTTCGCAAGGGGGATTTTCGCGCCGGATATTACCGTGATCAGACCTTCATGTTCGCCATTGGCGCCAGCAGCATCCAAGAATTTTTTGCCCAACTCTATGCCCACGCAGACGAACAGGCCGACCCTGCCTCCGCTGGCCGGCAGATGAACGCGCACTTCGCCACCCGATTGCTGAACCCCGATGGGAGCTGGAAAAATTTGACCGAGATGTACAACACCTCCGCCGACCTGTCTCCCACCGGTTCGCAGATGCCGCGTCTGGTGGGGCTGGGATACGCATCGCGCCTGTACCGCGAACTGAAGGAACTCAAGCAGTTCACCCAGTTTTCGATCAACGGCAACGAGGTGGCGTTTGGCACCATCGGAAACGCCAGTTGTGCGGAGGGCATGTTTTGGGAGGCGGTCAACGCGATTGGGGTCTTGAAAGCCCCGGTCGTGCTTTCGATTTGGGACGACAACTACGGCATTTCGGTGACCAACGAGCACCAGCACACCAAAGGAGACGTGGGCGCGCTGCTGGCTGGCTTCCAGCGCGAACCGGGGACCCGAGAGGGGTACGACCTGTACGTGGTGCGCGGCTGGGATTACCCGCAGCTGGTGCGCGTCTACCTCCAGGCAGCGCAAACCGCCCGCGAGGAGCACGTCCCGGCCATCATCCACGTAACCGAAATGACCCAGCCCCAGGGGCACTCCACTTCCGGCAGCCACGAGCGCTACAAATCCCCTGAACGGCTGGCCTGGGAGCGGGAATACGACCCAATCCGCCAAATGCGGCTGTGGATGGTGGCGCAGGGCATTGCCACGGAGGCCGAACTGGACGCATTGGAAGAGCAAAGCCGTCTGGAGGTAGAGGAGATTCGCGCGGCCGCGTGGCAGGCTTACCAACAACCCATCCGGGAGGAAATCCAGGAGTTCATCGACATCGTGGATGAGATTCCCATCCCGCCGGCGCGCAAAAAAGAGATCGAGGCGATCAAAAACGAGTTGCTCCGCAAACAAACCAGCCTGCGAAACGACATCATGGTGGCGGCGCGCAAGGTGTTGTTTGCCCTGCGCGAGCACGACATCCCGGCCAAGCAGGTGTTGATCGCCTGGAAAGAGCAAAAACGGGCTGAAAACCGCGCCCGCTATGGTTCGCATCTGCTGAGCGCATCCAGCCGGTCCGCGTTGCGGGTGGCGGAGGTAAAACCGGCCTACTCCGCGGATTCGCCCAACGTGTACGGCTACCAGATCATGAACGCCTGTTTCGATGCCATCCTGGCACGCGACCCGCGGGTGATCGCGTTTGGCGAAGACGTAGGCCGGATCGGGGACGTGAACCAGGGCTTTGCCGGGCTGCAAAAGAAATACGGCCAGCTACGTGTCTCGGACACCGGTATACGAGAGACCACCATCATTGGCCAGGCGATTGGGCTGGCGTTGCGCGGGTTGCGCCCCATTGCAGAAATTCAATATCTCGACTATTTGCTCTACGGCCTCCAGATCATGTCCGACGATCTGGCGACGCTACACTGGCGCACCAAAGGCGGCCAAAAGGCCCCGGTGATCATCCGCACCCGTGGGCACCGCCTGGAGGGAGTCTGGCACTCCGGCTCGCTGATGGCCGGGATCATCCACCTGGTGCGCGGGATACACGTACTGGTGCCGCGCGACATGACCCGCGCAGCCGGTTTCTACAACACATTGTTGCAATCCGACGACCCCGGTCTGATCGTGGAGGTGCTGAATGGATACCGCCGCCGCGAAAGGCTGCCCGACAATATCGCGGAATTTACCGTTCCCATCGGCGTGCCGGAAATTCTGCGGGAGGGGGCGGACGTGACCGTGGTGACCTACGGCGCACTGTGCCGGATCGTGATGGAAGCCGCCAACCTGCTGGAACAGGCAGGCGTGGACGTAGAGGTGATCGACGTACAGTCGCTGCTGCCGTTCGACATTCACGGCATGATCGGCAAATCCTTGCAGAAGACCAACCGGATCGTGTTCGTGGACGAAGACGTGCCCGGTGGAACAACCGCCTATATGATGCAAGAAGTGCTGGAAAAACAAGGG
>JALUWE010000354.1 GCA_027019845.1 Anaerolineales bacterium
CACCAGGTAGTCCCCGCTGTCTTCCAGGGGGTAGCGGATGTGCCACAGGTGGCCGTTCTCTTCTTCGGAGATGACCTCCAGGTCGGAGACCGCCGTGTGCAGCACGGGGTCCCAGTTGACCAGGCGCTTGCCGCGGTAAATGAGGCCCTCCTCGTAGAGGCGCACGAACACCTCGCGCACCGCGACCGAGAGTTCCTCGTCCATGGTGAAGCGCTCCCGCGACCAGTCCAGGGAGGAGCCCATGCGGCGCAACTGGCGGGTGATGGCGCCACCCGACTCCGCGCGCCACTGCCACACCTTTTCGATGAAGGCCTCGCGCCCCAGGTCGTGGCGCGACTGGCCCCGGGCGGCCAGTTGGCGCTCCACCACCATCTGGGTGGCGATGCCCGCGTGATCGGTGCCGGCCTGCCACAGGGTATTGTCGCCGCGCATGCGGTGGTAGCGGATGAGGGCGTCCATCAGGGTGTCCTGGAAGGCGTGGCCCATGTGCAGGGTGCCGGTCACGTTGGGCGGCGGGATCATGATGCAATAGGGTTTGCCTTCGCCGCTGGGGGCGAAATAGCCCCTTTCCTCCCAGGTCTGGTACCAGTGTTGTTCGATGGCGTGGGGGTCGTAGGTCTTGTCCATGGTCATGCTTGCTTCGGGTGGCGGTCGTTGCGGGGCATTATTGCAGCCTGCCGGGAGAATTTCTACACGGCGGACGCCGCGCTCAGAGATTGTGGGTCTTCAGTTCGTAGCCCCGCTCGCGGTAGAAGCGGTAGCGCGCCCGGCCGCTGCGCTTGTCCTCGCCCTGGGGCGGGATGATTTCCGCCACGCGCTCGAAACGGCTGAAGAACAGGGGAACCTCGGGGGCCAGGTTGATGAGCACGTCGGCCTCGGCATCGGGTTCTTCGTGGTGGCCGATGACGACGGGGCTCCCGCCCGCCTGACCCTGGCGGTGGATCTCGTGGGGGACGAAGCTGCCGTCGCGGAAGGTCCACAGCAGATCGTCCACCCGGCACGCTTCGGTCTGGGAGGCGGTGTGGATATAGAGCCGTTTGCCCAGTTTGTAGACCTTCTCCGCCAGGCGGCAGGAGAAGCGGTCGCGGTCGTGGGGGGATTGTTCCGACAAGATGTAGAAGTCAATCTGGGTCATGGTAATCAGGGCAAAGAGGAAAGAGAAAAGAGTAAAGTTGGAGGTGCCGGGGTTGTTTCATGGGCTGTTTCAAGGGGTACCATGCATCTTACTCCTTCTTCCCTCAAGGGGAGGGGGCTTTGCCGCTATTCCTCATCTCCCCCCTTGTTGCAGCGGTTTTGCAGGTATTGGACCAGGAGGGGGACGGGGCGGCCGGTGGCGCCTTTTTTCTGGCCGCTCAGCCAGGCGGTGCCGGCGATGTCCAGGTGGGCCCAGCGCAGGTTTTCGGTGAAGCGCGACAGGAAGCAGGCGGCGGTGATGGTGCCGCCCTCGCGGCCGCCGATGTTGGCCATGTCGGCGAAGTTGCTTTTGAGCTGCTGCTGGTATTCCTTGCCCATGGGCAGTTGCCAGGCCACGTCGCCGCTTTCCTCGCCCGCCGCCAGCAGGTCGTTGATCAGTGGCTGGTCGTTGCCCAGCAGGCCGCTGTAGTGCTTGCCCAGGGCGATGACGCAGGCGCCGGTGAGGGTGGCGATGTCCACCACGGTATCGGGGGCGTATCGTTCGCTGTAGGTGAGGGCGTCGCACAGGATGAGGCGCCCCTCGGCGTCGGTGTTGAGGATCTCGATGGTCTGTCCCGACATGCTGGTGACAATATCACCTGGCTTGACCGCATTGCCGTCGGGCAGGTTCTCGCAGGAGGGGATGATGCCGACGACGTTGAGGGGCAGGCGCATCTCCGCCACGGCGCACAGGGTGCCCAGCACGCTGGCGGCGCCGCTCATGTCGTACTTCATCTCGTCCATGGCCGGGGAGGGCTTGATGGAGATGCCGCCCGAGTCGAAGGTGATGCCCTTGCCCACCAGGACGCAGGGCTTGTCGCCCTTGTCGCCGCCCTGGTATTCCAGCACGATGAGCCGGGCGGGCTCGCGGCTGCCGCGCGCCA
>JALUWE010000355.1 GCA_027019845.1 Anaerolineales bacterium
CTATCCAGTCGAACTCGAAGAGGCCGGTGTTGCCCACCAGGCGCCAGCTTTCGCCCTCCCGCAGTTCGACCGCCAGAGCACGTTCTTCCTGCGGGCGCTTGAGCATGGCTTCGTACCAGGCGGTTTCTTCATCCCCGGAGATGGGCAGGAACATCGAGACTCCGCGGCGCACTTCCGGGTCGTTGAACCACTCCACGAAGCGGGGCAGGTCGGCGCGCTCCACCTTGCGCAGGCGGATGCGTTTTCCGTAAATCATGGCGCGCTCCCGTTCACAAGCTGCGCCACGGCCTCGGCGGGCGAGAGTTTGCGCGCCACCACCTGGGCGAGCACAGCTTCGTATTTTTCTTGGGAGGCCGACTGCCGCCAATGAGCGACCAGGGTCTCCTGAATGCGGTAATCGAGTTCGCTTTGCAGCCGGGCGCGCTCGCGGCGCTGCAAATCGCCGGTTTTCTCCAGGTGCTGGCGGTGGCGGGCGATGGCCGCGGCCAGTTCGGGGATGCCGCTGCCCTCGGTGGCGATGGTCTTGCGAATGGGGGGAATCCACACCGGCTCGCGGGCAGTTTCTTCCACCGCGGCGGGCAGCACTTCGATCTGCCCGTGGTGGCGGAAGACGCGCGGCGCGGGGTGCGCCAGCCGGAGCATGTTACGCAGGGCGCGCACCGTGCTCTCGACCCCGGGACGGTCGGCTTTGTTGACCACCAGGATGTCGGCGATCTCCAGGATGCCGGCCTTGATGGCCTGGATGTCGTCGCCCAGGCCAGGGGCTTCGACAACCAGGGTGGTGTGCGCCAGCCGGGCGATGTCCACCTCGGCCTGGCCCGCGCCCACGGTCTCGATCAGGATGATCTCGAAGCCCGCGGCGTCGAAAGCCTGCACCATCCCGGCGGTGGTCTTGGCCAGCCCACCCAGCGAGCCGCGGCTGGCCATCGAGCGGATGAACACCCCCGGGTCGCCGCTCAGGTCGCGCATACGGATGCGGTCGCCCAGCACCGCGCCGCCGGTGAACGGGCTGGAGGGATCGACCGCGACCACAGCCACTTTTTTGGGAACACCCTCTTCAGGGTGGCGGTAGTGCCGCGCCAGTTGGTTGACCAGGGAGGACTTACCGGTGCCCGGCGCGCCCGTGACCCCGATCAGGTGCGCCTGCCCGGTGTGAGGGAACAGGCGGTCGAGCGCCTGGCGGCCCGCGGGGGTGTCGTTTTCGATTTGGGAGAGCAGCCGGGAGAGCGCCAGCCGGTCCCCTTGCAGCACGGCTTCCACCTGTTTCATGCCTCGTTCTTCACTCCCAGCACCGCGTTGCGGATGTCGCGCACGATCACCTCGGTGGAGGTGCCAGGGCCGTACACACCGGCCACGCCCATTTCCAACAGGCGGGGCACGTCCTCGTCCGGGATGATGCCGCCGATGAACACCTGGACGTTTTCCTGGCCGTTGGCGCGCAGCAACTCCAGCACGCGGGGGGCCAGCGCCATGTGCGCGCCGGAGAGGATGGACAGCCCCACCGCGTCCACGTCTTCTTGCAAAGCGGATTCCGCGATCATTTCCGGGGTCTGGCGCAGGCCGGTGTAAATGACCTCCATCCCGGCGTCCCGCAAGGCGCGGGCCACCACTTTCGCGCCCCGGTCATGGCCGTCCAGCCCGGGTTTGGCGACCAACACGCGGATTTTTCGTTCGGTCATGGTGCCTCCATGTTCGATGGTCTGAGGGGTCTAAATGGTCTGAGTAGTCTGATTGGTCTGACTGGTCTGGGTGGTCTGGGTGGTCTGGGTGGTGTGCGCCTTCCAACATTCTCCGAAATTATACCGCACCGCTGAGGGCAAAGAACAGAACTTACACAGATCGCAAAAGCGCACCCCCTCCTGTCATTCTGAGGGAGCGCAGCGACCGAAGAATCTGAGAGCGCAGCGACTGTCGGGGCGACCGGCCGGTCGCCCCGACCAACAACCACGCGCCGAACAACCGTCCCCCGTCCCCGGTCATCCGTCTCCATTCCCCCCACCGTCGCCGAGATTCTTCGCTGTCGCTCAGAATGACGCAAGCAACAGCCGGTTTCTCA
>JALUWE010000356.1 GCA_027019845.1 Anaerolineales bacterium
TCCGCACCCTCAGCGTTTCAGCGTTCCCAGTTCCCCCAGCTCCCCCCAGCTCCCCCCAGCACCCTCAGCGTTCTCAGCACCCTCAGCGTTTCAGCGTTCCCAGTGCCCCCATTGCGTTCTGGATTTCGGCCAGCACGTGGGGGTCGGTTTCGGATTGGGCGGCGCGGGCGAGGGCGTTGCGGGCGGCCTCCCCGCCGATCTGTCCCAGGGCCCAGGCCGCGTGGCCGCGCACCAGGGGTTCGGGGTCGTGCAGGGCGTGGATCAGGTCGGGGAGGGCGGCGGGGGAGCCGGCGTTGCCCAGGGCAACGGCTACGTTGCGCAGATAGCCGCGGCGTTTGGCGCGCTTGACCGGGCTGCCTTTGAATTTGCGGTTGAAGTCCTGGGGGGTGAGATGCAGTTCCCGGCGCAGGTCGGGATGGGGGAGGTGGGGACGGGGGGCAAAGGCCGGGTCTCCCTGCGCGGGGGCGAAGCGCACATTCCACGGGCAGACCTGCTGGCACACGTCGCAGCCGAAGACCCAGTTGCCGATCTGGGGGCGCAGTTCGAGGGGGATGGGGCCTTTGTGTTCGATGGTCAGGTAGGAGATGCAGCGGCGGGCGTCGATGGTGCGGTCGGGCAGGATGCAGGCGGTGGGGCAGGCTTCGATGCAGCGGGTGCAGGAGCCGCAGTGGTCGCTGGTGAAGGGCGGGTCGGGCTTGAGGGGGACGCCGAGCAGGATTTCGGCCAGGATGAAGTAGGAGCCGAGGCGGGGGTGGATCAGGCAGGTGTTTTTGCCGCTCCAGCCCAGGCCGGCGCGCTGTGCCAGGTCGCGTTCCAGGATTGGGCCGGTGTCGGTGTACCAGCGGTTGGGGACCGGGTGGCCGAGGCGTTCTTCGATGAAAGCGACGATGGCGCGCAAACGGTGGGGCAGCACGTCGTGGTAGTCGTCCCCCCAGGCGTAGGAGGCGACGCGGCCGCGCGGGCGCGCGGGACCGTCCGGGGGTGGCGCGGCCCCGTCAGGGTCCGGGTAGAACGCGGCGAGCACGAGGATGGATTGGCATTCCGGCAAAATCCGCCGCGGGTCGGCGCGGCGGAGGCGGTTGCGCTGGCGGGCCATGTATTCCATTTCGCCATGGCGCCCGGTGGCCAGCCAGCGTTCGTAGGCCGGGTAGTGGGGCGGGGGATCGGGCGTGGTGACCCCCGCCAGCCGGAAGCCCAGCTGCCGCGCCTTGTCTTTGACCGCCTGGGTGAGCGTTTCAGCCTTCACAGGTGACGCTGAAGACCACCGGCGGGGAGCTGATGTCGTTGGGGGTGGTGACACGGAAGGTGACTTGCCCGGAGAGGGTGGCGTCTACGGGGAGGGTGAAGGGGATGGTGACGGTGTGTGTGCCCTGCTGAGCCGAGTCGAGGCTTCCGGCGGGGAGATCGGTGAAGGTGTAGCCGGGGTCGTCGGGGAGGGCTTCTACCTGGTAGTCCAGGCTGAGGGGGCCGCTGAGGGTGAGGGTGGCGGTGAACGTCAGGTTGGCGGGGCAGGCACCCAGGTAGGCGTTGGTATCGACGGTGAGGGCGACCAGCAGCACGCCCTGGCTTTCGGGGGTGGGGGTTGCGGTGGGGGTTTCGGAGCCGCCTTCGGGGGTGGCGGTGGGTGTGGGGGTGTGTGTAGGGGTGGGGGTGGGGGGGATGACCTGGATTTCGACGTACAGTGCCTGGTCTGCGTTGTCGCCCAGGCCGAAGAGCGCGCCGTCATTGGGGCCGGTGTCTGGGGTTTGGAGCATCCAGTAGCCGATGTAGGTGCCCGGTTCGTCGGGTGCGATCATGGGGATGGTGATGTCGATCTCGCCGCCTGGGGGCACTTCGGCGGGCAGGTTGATGGCCTGGCCTTCCATGCGGTCGCCGTTGATGAAGACGAAGGCGTAGTCTGTGGTCCAGGTCTGGCTGCCGATGTTGCGGATGCGCCAGGTTTTGGAGAAGGTCTCTCCGGCCACGATGGGGGTGCCGTCCGGGATGGTGACGTCGGCCACGAATTGGGCGTGCAGCTCGAAGGCGGCTTCGACGGTGGGGGTGGGCGGCTG
>JALUWE010000357.1 GCA_027019845.1 Anaerolineales bacterium
CTACGGAGATGAGAGCGAACGGTTCAGCGCGCGGGTGCGCATCGTGGACGGGGGCGTTTCAGACACGCCCGGCGAAAACATCTGGTTCGTAGACGTTTTGAGCAGCCAATGGCGGGGCAGCACCGAAATCGAGAGCTGCGCCGCGGCCTGGGGCGCGTTTCCGCCCCTTGGCGGGCCGCCAAAATGGCTGTCCACCCCAGCGGAGGCGGCGGAACTGTCCTCCAGCACCCCCTACCGCTTTCTGGCCGGACAACTGATCGCCCGCGGTATCGTGGACACCAGCAGTTGCCCCGAAGACGGCCTGCTGCCCAACGGCGCGGCCAACGAGTGCGGCGCGCAGCTCGCCCGCTCCGTCGTCACCGATTGGCAAAATCAGTTCGACATGACCATTTTGGAGGTCTCCAAAGAGACCAGCGTCCCGGCGCAACTGCTCAAGAATCTGTTCGCCCAGGAAAGCCAGTTCTGGCCCGGCGAACTGATCGAGGACGAATTCGGGCTGGGGCAGTTAACCGCCCTGGGCGCAGACTCCACCCTGTTGTGGAACGCGGATTTCTTCGGCCAGTTCTGCCCACTGGTTCTGTCGGCTGACACCTGCGCGCAGGGATACGCGCAAATCGAACCGGAATACCAGGAAATGCTGCGCGGCGCGCTGGCCACCCTGACCAACGCAGACTGCCCAACTTGCGATCAAGGACTCGATCTCGCCCACGCCACCACAACCGTTGGCCTGTTTGCCGAGACTCTGATCGGCAATTGTGAGCAAGTAGCCTACATCGTATACGACGCCACCGGAGGGGAGACGCCGGGCGTGGTCAGCAGTTATGAGGATTTGTGGCGTTTCACGTTGGTGAATTACAATGCCGGCCCGGGCTGTCTGCGTTCCGCGCTCAAGGCTGCCTGGCCCACCGCCAACGGCCTGCTTACCTGGCAGGACGTCTCCGAAAAGCTGAGTGAGGGGTGTGCTGGCGCTCGCGAATACGTCAAACGCGTGACCAGCAGCCTTAACCCTGCCGACCCGGACTTCATCGCGACCCTGACCCCCTTCCCCACCCCCCAACAACCTTACCCGGCCCCAACCACGGAGGCCACCCCAACCGCGGGGGCCACCCCCACCCAAACACCGCCACCCACGGCTACACCCGGCGCTTACCCCTAAACCAGCTCACTTTTTCCTTTTTCCCAGTTTCCGCACCAGGCTCAAAAATTCCTGCCATTCCTCCTCGAAAAAGTGCAGGGTGACATTGCCAAGTTCCAGGTGGTAAGTGCGTTCGCCGTCCGGCTCGTCCGCGACCCAGGCAATATAGTTGCGGGTCTCGGCAAGGGTTTCGGTCTTGGGTTCAGGCAGTTCTTCGGTCATCTTTTTCCTTCTTTTTCCGGGCAATCAGTCTGCTCCGTAAATACGTCCAGGCGCGGCGAATGGTGGGCACCCCTGGAAATTCAGGCTCCTCTTCGGGTTCAGGTTCCGGCCAGGGTTCCAGATCGAGCATCTTGCGGATGGCATAGCGTGTGAACAGCTTGAGTGTAGCCAGCACCGGTGCGGCCAGCAGCAGCCCGATGAAGCCGAGCAGGTTGGCGGCAATGATGGCCGCCACCAGCACCGCGGCCGGATGCACCCCCAGGGTGGAACCGTACAACCGGGGCGTGATCAGGTTGTCGAATGTCTGATCGAGAACCACAAGCACGCCCACCACGATCAGGGAATAGGTAAAGGGGGCAAACCCAAAATAATTCTCCGGCTGGAAAAAGGCTACCATGCCGGTCACCGTCCAGGTGGCAAACGGGCCGATATAAGGCACGAAACGCGCCCCCCCGGCCAGCAAGGAGAGAGCCAGGGCGTTGCGCACTCCAAAAATGGTAAACAACAAAAAGGCCGAAAGCACGGTGATCACGAACAAGATCAACTGCCCGCGCATGAACGCGTTCCAAATACGCCCCAGTTCCCGCCCCAGGCGGCGGATGTCCGCGTGGTAGCCGGGAATTTCGATCTCCGCCAGCTGTTCCGGGAAACGGCCTGCGTCGGCCAGCGTGAAATACGAGACCAACAGAATGAAAAACCCCCACCCGATGGTGGAAAGCGTCCGCGAAGCCAACGTGCTCACCAGGCCGCCGGCCTGCCCCAACACGGGTTGAATGATGCCCAGAGCCTGGTTGACCAGGGCTTGCAAATCGTACTGCCCCAAAACCTGGCTCATGTCCACGAAAAATGGGCCGATGTAAAACACCTGGCTCGAAAGATCGGACACCAACTGGGGCAGATCGGTAACGAATGTGCCGATCACGTTGACCAGCGCCTGCGCCTGTTGCACCACGGCCACGCCGGTCACGGTGAAAAAGGCCAGCACAGCGATCACCATGACCAGGTAGATCAGGTTGACGGAGGCGCGCCACGACAGCGGCGTGGTTTTACTCAACCAGGATGCCAGCGGGTAGAGCACGTAGGCCAGGATCAACGCCAGCAGCAACGGCCCGATGATGTTACGGAAGCGCACCAGCAGCCCGGCAATGATCGCCACAAACGTCAGCCCGACGACCAATTTAAGGGTTGGCCCCCACCTGGGGGATTCGGATTCGGACATGGACACTGCACACTGAACACTGACTACTGAACACTGAACACTGAACACTGAACACTGATCTCCCCCATTCTACATCAAACGCGCTTAATTCGCCTTCAACTTGTGCATAAACTTTTGCCGGAATTTGTTGACTTTGGGCGCGATCACCACCTGGCAATACATCGCCCTGGGGTTGCGCCGGAAATATTCCTGGTGGTAGTCCTCCGCGGGATAGAAGACATCGAACGGGGCCAGCTCGGTCACGATGGGGGCCGGCCACAGTCCGGCAGCCTCCATCTCGCGGATGACGCGCTGTGCGGTCGCTTTCTGCTCTTCGTCGTGGTAGAAGATCACCGAGCGATACTGCGGGCCGACGTCGTTGCCCTGCCGGTTGGGGGTGGTGGGGTCGTGGATGGTGAAGAAGACTTTCAGGATTTCCTCGAAGCTGATTACGCCGGGATCGAAAGTGATCTGCACCACCTCCGCGTGGCCGGTCTTCTTGGTGCAGACCTGTTCGTAAGTCGGGTTGGGCACATGCCCGCCCGAATAGCCAGACACCACGTCCACCACGCCTTTCAGCTCGTCGTAAACGGCTTCCAGACACCAGAAGCACCCGCCGCCGAGGGTGGTGGTTTGAAGGCGATTATTGGGGGTCATTTGTTTTGCTCCACAATTACGACTCTGCCTGCAATTTTTCGGCCACCCAGAGGTTGATCAGTGTCTCTACCGAGACCCCTTGCCGCTGAGCGCGTTCGAGCGCCTTCGAAGCAAGTTCAGCCGCCAATGGAACCCACCATCGCCGCGGCGCGCGGACCTCAATCTCAACTTCCTCAGTTTGATCCCAGTAGTCTGCCAGACTATGGGTATCCCAAAATGTTGCGGCGGCTTCAATGCTATCAAAATTTTCTGGAATGGGATCGATAGATTTCTCTTTATTTTTGCTCATATTGTCTCCGTTCAGCCTGGTCCATATCTCTTGCACTGATAATCAATGCCCGGTTGCGTGGCTTGAGAATGAAGAAAACAATCAGATAGCGTCCAGCATCTGTTTGCCCCATCGCGGTATACATATTCTCCCCCCTCACTCGCCCTTTCTGATGAAACCGGTACCGGGGACGGTTGAAAAAAACCTGCTCTACCTCAACTGGCGAAACCCGGTGTTTGACAAGCAATTTCTCGATAAAAGCAGGCAGCCAAACAAACTCATCAATTCTGATGGTCATGATGGATGTATTTTACCAAACATCATCACCATTCCCCCACCCTCTGCACCGCGGCGCGAGCGACCCGTTCCACCAGCGGGCCGAAGGCCGCGAAACGCTCATCCCGCGTCTGGCCGCGGTGGTAGCGCAGGTAAATCTGGGCGATGATCACCACCAGCCGGAACAACCCGAGCACGTGGTAAAAGCGCACCTCGGAAACGTCCTGGCCGCTGCGCTCTGCATAGCGCGCTACCAGTTCCGCGCGGGAGGGGAAGCGCGGATCGCCCACGGGCATGAAGGTTTGGGCGATGCCGCGCAGGAAGGGCGGGTCATCCGGTTCGGTCCAGTAGGTGAGCAGCGCGCCCAGGTCGGAGAGCGGGTCCCCCAGGGTACACATATCCCAATCGAAGACCGCCACCACCCGGCCTGGGTCCGCGGGGTCGAGCATCACATTGTCGAGTTTGTAGTCGTTGTGTACCAGCGTGGCGCGCGTGTTTTGTGGCTGGTGGTCGCGCAGCCAGGCGTAGACGGTATCCATTTCGGCCAGGTCTTGCAATTTGGCGTTGTTCCAGCGGCGGTACCAGCCCTCGATCTGGCGGGTGATGAAGCCCGCAGGCCGTCCCAGACCGGCCAGTCCCAGGGCGCGGTAGTCCACCGCGTGCAGGTCGGCCAGCGCGTCCACCAGCGCGAAGCTCATGCGCTGGGGCGCATCTTCGATGTGGCGGTATGCCTGGGGCAGGGTACGGCGCACCACCAGCCCCCGGCGGCGTTCCATGACCAGAAAAGGCGCGCCGATCACGGCTTCGTCGTCGCAAAACAGGAAGGCGCGCGGCGCGTGGGGGTAGGCGCGGTGCAGCACGGAGAGCACTGTGTACTCGCGGCGCATGTCGTGCGCGGAGGGGGGCAGCGGCCCAAGCGGGGGGCGGCGCAGCACGTATTGGTGTTGGCCGTAGTCGAGCAGGTAGGTCAGGTTGGCCGCGCCGCCGCCGAACTGGCGCACGCGCAGAGGCCGGTCCGTGCCGGGCAGTTTGCCGCGCAGGTAGGCAGCCACGCGGCCCGTATCGAAACGCTCCTCAGGGCGGACGGGGATGGTGTCGTCGGACATGGGGGAGGCGTGCTACGCTTTACGTAAGGCGTAATGCGTAGGGCGCAAACTGAATACTGAATACTGAACACTGAACACTGAATACTGAATACTGAATACTGAATACTGAACACCGCTCACCGTTCACTGCTCTCCGGCGCATAAGCGCGCAAGATGCGGCGGGCGAGGGCGATTTTGTGTACTTCGTCGGGGCCGTCGTAGATGCGGGCGGCGCGTTCGTGGCGGTACCAGTAAGCCAGCGGGGTGTCGTCGGTCACGCCCAGCGCGCCGTGTACCTGGATGGCGCGGTCGAGCACGCGTTGCAGCACGCCGGCGACGTAGAATTTGATGATCGAGATGTCATCGCGCGCCGCGTACTGGCCTACTTCGTCGATGCGCCGCGCGGCGTGCAGGACCAACATGCGGGCCGCGTTGATCTCGGCGCGGCTCTCCGCGATCCAGGCCTGTACCACGCCCTGCTCGCCCAGCGTGCGCCCGGGCGCGACCTGCCGCGTGGCCGCGCGGCGGCACATCAGGTCGAAGGCGCGCTCGCAGATGCCGATCCAGCGCATACAGTGGTGGATGCGTCCCGGGCCGAGGCGTTCCTGTGCCAGCGCGAAACCGTGCCCCTCCGGGCCGAGCAGGTTTTCGACCGGTACGCGGCAATTTTCGTAGCGCACCTCCGCGTGGCTGTGATAGTCCTCGCCGGGGTGCCCCATGACCGGGATGTTGCGCACCACGCGGAAACCGGGCGTGTCCAGGGGGACGATCAACATGCTGGCGCGGCGGTAGCGGCTGGCGTCCGGGTTGGTGATCACCATGACGATAGCGAAAGCGGCCCCCTCCGCGGAGGAGGTGAACCATTTGTGGCCCTCGATGCGGTAGTGGTCGCCTTCCCTGACCGCGGTGGCCGCCATCCAGGCCGGGTTGGAGCCGGGATGATCGGGTTCGGTCATCGAAAAGCAACTGCGGATTTCGCCGCGCGCCAGGGGGAGGAGGAACTTTTCCTTTTGGGCCGGGGTGCCGTGTTCGAGCAGCAGTTCCATGTTGCCCACATCCGGGGCCTGGCAGTTGAAGGCGTAGTGCCCCAGCGGGCTGCGCCCCAGCTCTTCGCTCACCAGGGCGAATTCAGACAGAGACAGCCCCATACCGCCGTATGCTTCGGGCAGGTGTGGGGCCCACAGGCCGCGCTCTTTGACCACGCGGCGGACGGCCTCCAGCCGGGGCAGCAAATCACGGAACCCGGTCTCGGGGGCGAGAAAGTCGGGTTCCAGCGGGTAGATGTGTTCGCACATCACCTCGCGGATGGCGGTGAGGGTGGGTTGCATTTTGGATGTTGGGTAATTGGGTAATTGGGTAATTGGGTAATTGCATCCTGAGCGGAGGGCGGGCAGAGTTCGGATGAGCTCCGTTCGCTCATAGTCGAAGGATGGGTATTGGGGATTCCTATTCATCGTCCAGATCGCGCAGGGTTTCCAGGTCTTGTTCCAGGTTACGGCGACGGACGAGGAAGCTCGCCAGGTAGACGAGCAGCGTACCAAAAATAACCGCGTAGCCAAAAATCAGGTATCCGGTGGTGTCAGGAGGGGCTTCTTGGAGGAACATGGTTGTTTCCCGTGGGTGTTTGAGTTTCGAGTTTTCCCTGAGCGAAGTCGACCTACTTCCTACTTCCTACTTCCTACTTCCTACTTCTTACTTCCTACTTCTTACTTCCTACTTCTTACTTCCTACTTCTTACTTCCTACTTCTTACTTCCTACTTCCTACTCCCTGCTTCCCCCCTACATCATCACCTTCATTTTCAACTGCTCGATTTTGTGCTGGAACTCGCCCAGGCGGATGCGGTTCCAGAGCAGATCGAAGAACAGGACGGTGAAGACGAACAGGCTGAAGAAGAAGACGACTTTCATGGTGGGCGTCATGTTGAAGCCGCCGACCGCCTCGGGGTCGCCGCTGCCGATCACGACCGGGTGAATGGTGCGCCAGATGCGGATGGAGAGGAAGGAGATCGGCACGCTGACGAAGCCCAGGATGGCGTACACCGCGCCAAAGCGCGCCCGGCGCACCGGGTTTTCGATGCCCTGGCGCAGCATCAGGTAGGCGGCGTAGACCAGTTCCATGATCGTGGCGGTCACCAGGCGGGGGTCCCACGTCCACCAGGTGTTCCAGATGGGGCGCGCCCAGATCGAGCCGCTCACGATGTTGATGAACGAGAACACCAGGCCGAGTTCGACCCCGGCCAGGCTGCGACGGTCCCACTTCAGATCGCCGGTGCGCAAATAGATGCCGCCGAAGATGGCTGCCAGCAAAAAGCCGAGGAATCCCACCCAGCCAGCGGCTACATGAAAGTAGAACACGCGCTGCACCTGTCCCATGACGGCCTCCAGCGGCGCGTAGAAGAAGACCATCCAAACAGCGATCAGAAACAGGATGAGGGTGACGATGTCGAGAATTTTGAGAGCTTGGGGTTTTGGGGGCATGGTTTCTCCTTACACCTTACGCCTTACGCCTCTCCTCCTACTCCTCCACCACGTAATCGAAAAACATGAACGCCAGGGCGATGAAGATCACGTCGTAGGCGATCAACAGGTTGAGCGAAGGCCAGATTTCGGTCATTTCCACGGCTTGCAAAAACCCGCTGCTGGCTTTGACCGCGGTCAGGATGACCGGAATGACCAGCGGGAAGAGCAGGATGGGCAGCAGGACGTCGCGGGTGCGGGTCTGGACGGCCATGGCGGAAAGCAGGGTGCCGACCACCACATAGCCGACCGAACCGAGCACGATCACGATCAGCAGGCCGGGATTGAACAGGTTGACGTTGTAGAGCAGGCTGTACACGGGCAACACAATGGCCTCGATGATGAACATGAAGATCAGGTTGCCGATGGTTTTTCCGAAATAGATGGCGCTGCGGTCCACCGGCGCGAGCAGCAGCCCGTCCAGGCAGCCGCGGTCTTTCTCGATAGCCATCGAGCGGTTCAGCCCCAGCGTACCCGCGAAGATGAACGTCACCCACAGCACGCCCGAGGTGACACTGGCGCGGGTTCTGGCATCCAGTTGCAGGGCGAAGTTGAAGATCAGGATGACCAACAGGGCGAACACCAGCATGGCCGAGAGCAGCTCGCGGCTGCGCAGTTCCGCGGCCAGGTCTTTCCAGACGATGGCGCCGAGGGTGCGAAAATACGAGGCCACAGGACGCCCCGGCGCGGCCGCGGCGGGTATCTTGGCCGGGTTCAACGCGTCTACCGGTTTACTTTCCATTCCGAATCGCCTCCCGGTAAAAAGCCAGCAACCCGCGGGATTCCACTGCCTCGCGGGGGGCGGAAGCCGCGATCACCCCGCGCGAGATCACGTCGAAGCGCGAGGCCAGGTCCGCGATGCGGGCCAGATCGTGGGAGGTCATCACGATGGTGTGGCCCTGCGCGGCGATCTGGCGCAGCACGTCGTCTAACATGGCGGCCGCGTCCTGGTCCAGGCCGGTGTATGGCTCGTCGAAGAGCAGCACGTCGGGCTGGTGAATGACCGCCCTGCCGATGGACAGGCGTTGCTGCATCCCGCGCGAGAAGGTGCGCACCAGATCGCGGCGGCGTTTGGACAGACCGACCAGTTCCAGCACCGCGGAGATGCGCGCCTCCAGATCGGCCACGCCATACATGCGCCCGTAAAAACGCAGGTTTTCCTCCGCGGTCAGGTCTCCGTAGAGCAGGGGTTGGTGCAGCACCACGCCCAGCCGGCGGCGCACCGCGGCGGCCTGTCCGGGCAGTTGGAAGCCCGAGATGCGCACTTCCCCCAGCGTGGGGCTGGAAAGCGAGGACAGCACGCGTAAAAACGTGGTCTTCCCCGCGCCGTTGGGGCCCAGCAAGCCGACAAATTCTCCGCGGGCGACCTCGAAGTTCAGGCCGCGCAGCACGGTCTTGGGGCCAAAGCGTTTGATCAGCTTGCGGACGGAGATCATGTTCAGTGTTCAGTGTTCAGTGTTCAGTATTCAGTGGTCAGTGGTGTCCAGCTTTTGGCGCAGGTGTTCTTTCAGAATGGCGCGGCGTTTCAGGTAGGCGTCCTGGGGAATGTCGCCTGCGGCTGCACGGTCATCCAGTGCGATGATAGCATCCATCAGTTCTTCGGCGTTCATCTCCGCGAGGGGGGCGAGAGTGTCTTCTAGGGTGTCGGTTTGTGGCAACTCGTTTGTGGTGTCGTTGGAGCGGCGGTATAGCCAGACTCCCGCGGCGATGATGGTTATCCCCAACGCGCTCAACCCCACAGCCAAGCTGGTGGTGGAGCTTTTGGCCAGGCCAGGCCTGGCCAGTTTCGGACGGCCAGAGAGGGTGATGGACAGCTGGCTGCCCGCGGGCAAGTCGGTGGCGGTGTAGGTGTTGAAGACAACGCCTTGAATGTCGCGTGTCCCCTCGTCGGTGAGCAGATCGCTTTTGACGCGCACGCCCACGTCCGGCGCGAGCACTACGACCGCGTTGGCCGGTAGCGCGAGCGGTTGGATGATTTCTGCCTTGCGTTTGTACGGCAGATCGAAGGAGAATAACACCTGGTGCTGTCCC
>JALUWE010000358.1 GCA_027019845.1 Anaerolineales bacterium
AGCCAGTATGTTTTCCCGAAAATTGTTGCTTGTTCTCGGCCTGTTGCTGTTGGTTGGCGTGGTAGCTGCCCAGTGTGCCCAGCCGCAGGTACAGGAAGTGCAAAAAGTAGAAGAGGCGCAACCCACTGAAGCAGTGCAACAAGCCCAGGTTGCGGAGACGCAAGAGGTGAAGGAAGAACCGACCGTCGTCGAAGTGCAGCAGCCCAGCGAAAGCCGGCTGGAGACTGTGCGCAAGCGCGGCAAGCTGATTTGCGGCGGCAACGCCAACCTGGCCGGTTTTGGCTACCTGGCCGAAGACGGCACCTTCTCCGGCTTTGACATTGACTTCTGCCGCGCGCTGGCCGTTGCCATTTTCGGCGTGGCGGATGACTCCACGCTTGAAATTCGGCCCCTCACCGCCAGCGACCGCCCCATCGCCCTGCAAACCAACGAAATTGACGTACTCATTCGCAACACCACCTACACCCTCAGCCGCGATACGGAATGGGCCGCCAACTTCGGCCCCACCACCTTCTACGATGGGCAGGGGATGATGGTTCGCAAGGACAGCGGCATCAAGACGCTGGAAGACCTGGAAGGCGGAAGCGTCTGCGTGCAGACCGGCACCACCACCGAGTTGAACCTGGCCGACCAGATGGCCGCTCGCGGCATCAACTATGAGCCGAAAGTCTTCCCCGATGCCCCCAGCACCCTGGCCGCCTACCAGGCCGGCAACTGCGACGGCTTCACCACCGACAAATCGGGTCTCATTTCCCAGAAGCAGGAGCTGGAAAACCCCGATGACCACGTCATTCTGGACGTGACGATGTCCAAAGAGCCGCTCGGCCCCGCCTACGCCCATGGCGATGACCAGTGGGCCGACATTGTAGACTGGACCGTCTACTGCACCATCTCCGCCGAAGAATACGGCGTCACCTCTGAAAACGTGGACGATATGGTTGCCAACAGCGACAACCCCGTCGTCAAGCGAATGTTGGGTGTGGAAGGCGACCTGGGCAAAGGCCTGGGGCTGGACAACGATTTCTGCGTCAAGATTATCAAGGCCGTTGGCAACTACGAAGAAATTTACAACCGCAACCTCGGCCCTGACACCCCCTTCAACGTGCCGCGCGGCCTGAACAGCCTGTGGACTGAAGGTGGCCTTCTCTACTCGCCCCCCTTCCGGTAAACCGATTGTCACGTGACGGGAGGAACACGACCGGACGCCGCGTCCGGTTGTGTTCCATCCCGGCAACAGGCCGGGGCGGCTTTGGCCCCCGGCCTGCTGCCCACCAGACAAGGAGATGCGGATGAGGAATTCAGCAATGGAACCGTCCGCCCCGGCCGGGCGGTTTACCCGTGAAGCCATCATTACCTATTTGATTATGCTGGTCGGGTTGGGTTTGCTCCTGTACGGAGTAGTCAACCTGAACAACTGGCGACTCATCAACCCGCAAGCCATCGCCGAGGCGCGGGTTGCCAAAGAGGAGGGGCTGACCAAGGCGGAGGAACTCAGCCTGTACCACCGGCAATTTACCCTCGCCGCCGAGACCAAAAATCGCTTTGGACGCATCGGTCTGATTTACGCCGTCCTGGGCGCGGCGGTGATGTGGCTTTCCGGCCGCTGGCAGGAATGGCACAAGCTCTTCGGCGAGCAGATGCTCTACGTGTACGCCTTCCTTCTGCCCCCCGTCGGCTGGATTTTGTACCTGTTTGCCTACCGCACGCGCGGCGACCCCAATCGCGTTGTCATCCGGCGCAACATCGGCATTATGTCCCTGTCGCTGTTGGCCGGTTTTGTGGTTTACTACGTTGTTCTTCTTTTGCAAGCGTTTGTCATCTCCCCGCTGGGGAACAGTCTGGCAACCAGCAATTTGGTGGTGGGGATTTTCAATTTCCTTCTGGCGCCGCAGATTGTCTATTTTGCGGGCATTTTTGCCGGCGCGTATGTGGCTTACCGCACGCGCGATGTGCGAGCCATCGCTGTGGCGGCGCAGCTGGTGGTGCTGGCAATTGTGCTGGTGGTCTTCGGCTGGCTGGGGGGGAACGCCTCTCGCGGCCTGGAATC
>JALUWE010000359.1 GCA_027019845.1 Anaerolineales bacterium
GCGGACGATTACATCACCAAACCGTTCGACATCGAAGAGCTAAAACTACGCGTCCAAAACGCTATTGCCCGCGCAGAACGAGAAAGCCTTACCGATCCGCGCTCGGGCCTGCCATCCGGCCGCCTCATTGAAGACGAGCTGCGCCGCATCATCCGCCGCGATTCCTGGGAACTGATGGACATTCGCCTATCTCACTTCGAGGCGTTCAAAGAAGTGTATGGTTTTGTGGCCGGAGATGACGTTTTACGTTTCACCGCCATGCTGATGGGCGAAGTGGTCGATGAGCTTGGTTCACCCAACGACTTTATCGGGCATTCCGGGGGCGCGAACTTCATCATCATTACCACCGAGGAGGCTGGCCCGGCCATCCGGCGACGGCTGAAAGAACGCTTCGCAGAAGAAGTGCTCACACACTACAACTTCATCGACCGTGAACAAGGGTACATTCTCTACAACCGCGAAGACGGCAAATCCGAAAAAATCCCTCTCATGTCCATCTCCATTGGCAGCGTATCGCCCTCGAAGAACCAATTTGCAGACATCCGAGAGATCACCGAACTGGCAGCAGAAGCCCGGCGAAAAGATAGCATAGCCGCATAGACGCTGCACATAAGAACATGTTCGCATTAGACCCAATCGTATTCGGACTACTCCTTGTTTTCATCGCGGTAGTTCTTTTTGGATTAACTCGATTGGTTCTGCGCGCGGTTCCGAAAATTCAACCCACCCCAGCCACAACCTCCCTCCCAAGCGCAGTGGTGTCCCTGGATTTGCCCGCTCACAAAGATGCGGTTTTGCTGATACAGCCCGGGGGAAAGATCATTTACGCCAACCGCGTCATCCGAGAATGGCTCAACCTCTCTCAGGACGGCCTTCCCAACCTGGAACACCTTGCCCGGCAGGCCAGACCCAGCGAAACATTTTTGAGCCTGTGTGCTGCCCCGGGACAGGCTCGCATTTCAATGCAGGGGTTGATGGTGGAGGCCACTTCCTACTCTATCCCCCATCAGGAGTCCCGTGCCATCCTGCTCACCTTACGCCGCCCAGACCTGACAGTCCTGACACAAGAAGACAGCAGCGTCTCCGGTCGTGCGCTGGAAATCTTAACCGAACTCAGCCGCACCATGACCGCCAGCCTGTCCGTAAAAGCGACCTTACAGGCCATTCTCGAAAGCGTCGAACGGCTCGTTCCATCGGACATTTCTGAAATTACCGTCTGGGATGAGGACCAAAACCTACTGATCCCGTATGGATTTGTGGGGCTGCCCGGCATCGACCGTCGGCTGGAAAGAGCAAACCGGGTATATCGGCCGGATGAAGGGTATAGCGGCTACCTTTTTACCCACCGGACCCCACTGCTGATACCGGATATCGACAACTTTCGAGAGGTGCGTCCGGCGGTCGAACGACACAATTTCCCGATGCGCTCCTTCTTGGGTGTGCCGCTACTGATCGCGGACGAGGCCATCGGCACACTCGAGCTCGGCTCCCTGACAACCGACTCCTTCAGCCAGAATGATCAAGAAATTCTCACCATTCTATCCAGTCAGGCGGCGGTGGCGCTCAAAAACGCGCTCGTGCACGAAGAGGAAGCACAACGGGTTGCAGAACTTACCGGGCTGGCCCAGCTTGCGCAGGCAGTGGGGAAAATTTATCACACCCGCGACCTGTTCTCGCACCTGATCGACAGCATTACGCCTTTGTTAGACGTCAACATCCTGGGATTCTTAATTTTCGACAAAACCCAAAATCGGCTGAATGGTGAAGTGCCCTTCGTCGGTATCCCAGACCACATCATCCACACCATGTATTGGGCGGAAATCGCGCCCGGCAGCCCGGCAGAGAAAATCTGGCAATCTCAGGAAGTGGTGGTGGCTCCCAACGCACCGGAAGACCCCAAGCTAGAAGCTTTGGGCCTGGCCTCCATCGCTCAGGCCGCCGGGATACAAAACACAGTGCTGATGCCCCTCACGCTGGGGGGACGTGCCCTGGGGTATTTGCAGGCAGCCAACAAGAAAGACAACACACCCTTTACCGAAGAAGATTTGCGCATGTTGGCGATTGTTGCCGGTCAGGCCGCGCCCATCATCGAAAACGCCAATCTGATCCAGGAAACACGCCGCCGGGCACAACAAGCCGAAGCACTACGCAAGATCGCGGCCCTGGCAGGCGCCGCAGCCACATTAGACGAAATTCTGACCTTTTCGCTGGCCGAAATTGCGCGCCTATTGCGCTCGGAATATGCCGCCATCTACTTGCTGGAAGAGGACCACTACGAGCTCCAACTGCATGAACCCTCGTTGTTCAATATAACCACCACGCACCTGGACGGCGTCATCCGCATCCCTGTCGATGACCCGCGCTACCGCAGCACCGCCACTGCACGACAACAGATCATCACCTACCCCGTCGGAAACGACGACCAACCCCCACCCCCCCTCTACCGACAACTCTTTGAGACCTTGCAAACCGGTTCCGGCATCTCCGTGCCGTTGGTGGTACGGGACCGGGGGATTGGCGAAATGATCCTGGGAAGCAGCCAGGAAAACTACTACAAAGTGTCGGACATCGAGCTGGCTTACACCGCCGCAGGACAAATCGCCGGCGCCATCGAACGCTCCACCCTGTACACCCAAACAGACGAATCGCTGCGCAGGCGGGTAGAACAGCTCACCTCCATCGCCCGCATCAGCCGGGAGCTGAACACCTCCCTCGACCTAAACCAGCTCTTGAAACTGGTGCACGACGAAGCCATCTACAATACCGGCGCAGATTGCGGCACCATCCTGCTGCTCGACATAGAGAACGCCAACGGACAACAACCCGCCATTGCCTTACACATCGGAGACAAGCCAGGGGAGACCATTCTTCCCTTCGAGCAAACCGTGCTCCAAACACGTGAAGCGCTGATCATCGAAGACTTTTCCCAAAGCAACCACCCTCCCCCACACCACTCGGTTGGCACCTCGATGGTGGTGCCCATTGCTTACCAGAACGACATCGTCGGGCTAATCCATCTCCATGCCCGCACGCCACACCGCTTCGATCAAGAGTCCATAGAAATTGCTCAAACGCTGGCTGTCCAGGCCGCCATTGCCCTCGGCAACGCCCGGCGTTATCACGAGCAGGTCCAGCGCAACCAACAGATCAAGCGCAGCATGGAGACGCTCGCCAAGCTCCTGGAGACCAACCAGGCCCTGCGCCACGAGCAAACCATTGAAGATGCACTCAACGCCATTGCCGCAGGCATTCGAGAAGCCACCCCCTTCGACGCGGTGTTAATCAGCGTGTACGACTCACACACCAACGCGCTGGTCCGCACCGCCAACGTGGGCGTTCCAACAGAAGCCATACAGGAGCTTCAAAAACACCGGATTCCCTGGCAACAAATCGAAGAACTTCTCAGGCCAGAATTTCGAATCCATAATTCCTACTTCATTCCCGGCGACCGATCCCCGATCATCCCACCCGACATCCATACGGTAACGCTGCTTCCCTCCGAAAAAACGGGCGCCAATAGCAACGCCTGGCAGGCTGAGGATGTGCTCTTCATCCCGCTCTATAACGGCGATCAGACCCCCCTCGGCCTGATCAGCGTCGATGCACCGAGAAACGGCCTGAGACCGGACCACGTCACTATCGACGCCCTGGAAATCTTCGCCACCCAGGCAGCATTGACCATCGAACGGCACAACCAGATCAACGCGCTCCAAACCCAGGTGGACAATTTGTTAGATGAGGTCGAGCGCGCACATCAAGCCTCTGAGACCGCACAAGCGCATCTCCCCTTCCTGCTGCACAAAGATCTCGAGCAAACCGCCGCCCTGCATCGGCTGAGTTCACGTGCCCTGCACATTCATGCTGCGTTGGAAATGATCGAGATCGTTTTCCGCCAGCAGGACCGGGAAGCGGTGTTCAGGTCTTTAGGAGAGGAAATGGTCGCCCGCATGGGGTTAGACATCGTACTGATCGCAGAACCCTCTCGCCGGGGGTTGGTACTTACCCATTCGTTCGGCCGCTTCCCCAATGGCGCAAATCCCCAGGCACTGCTGGGCCAGCGCAACCCCCTCACAAGCAGCTTACAATCCCGTACACCGTTCTTCATCCCCGATCTGGAGCGCGAAGAATACGCCCAATGGCGAAACTCCCCCCTGTTGAGCAGCCTCAAAACCCAGAGTTTCATTTGCCTCCCCATCCTTTCGGCCACATCGCCCGATGCTGTCGAGGCCGCTGTGTTGGGCATCGGCCACACACCCACAACCGAATTCACCCCCGAAGATCAACACATCTTTACACTGGTGGCCCAGCAGATAACGCTCGCCCTCCACAACCTCGACATCCTCGAATCCACTCGCCAACGTCTGCGCGAGGTGGACCTGATGCTCGACTTCAGCCGCCAGCTTGGCAGCCTGAACCCCCAAGAAATCATGCGCGCGCTGGTGGAAAGCGTTTTACAGTTTGTACCCAACGCAGATGCCGCGCTGATCGCCCTATGGGATGAGGAACAACAATGCCTCACACCCCACGCGGCCTCCGGGTATCACGACAACCAGCAGATGATGGAGATCGCCTACCGGGCGGGAGAGGCCCTGCCCGGCAAGGTTTTCCAAAGCGGCCAGGCGCTTCGGGTGGACGAGGTGGATTTTGCCCGCGACTACAATTTGCCCCCCAAAAACTTGTTGCACTACCGCGAAGCCACTGAGGGAATCGTCCCCATATCCAGTTTATTGATCCCCATCCAGGCCGGAGACAAAACCCTGGGCGTTATGGTGTTGGACAATTTCAGCACACCGCAGGCGTTCACCGATGAAGACATGGCCCTGATCAGCTCGCTCACACAACAAACCGGCCTGATCCTGGAAAACGCCAGGCTGTTCCAGGCTGCGGAACAGCGCTCCATTCAATTGCAAACCCTGACCGATGTTGCCACCACAATCACCTCGGACTTACAAGTCGACGCGATCATCGCCTCGCTTTTAGAGCACCTGAAAAAAATCCTCCCCTTCGACACCGGCACCCTCTGGCTGCGGCAAGAGAATACCCTCACCATCCGCGCCGTCATGGGCTTCGAGGACGACGAAGAACGCTATGGCTTGCAAGTAGCCATCGAAGACAGCCGGCTGCTCAAAGAAATGATCACCTCCGGGCAACCGATCAACGTCCCCAACGTGCAGGAGGACGCGCGCTTCCCGGCCCTGGTGGAACACCCGCGGCTCTCCTGGCTGGGAATCCCCCTGATTACAAAAGGCGACGTGGTCGGGGTGATCGCACTGGAAAAGAAAGAAGCCAACGCCTACACGCTGGACCACGTACAGGTTGCCACAACCTTTGCCAGCCAGGCCGCGGTCGCACTGGAAAACGCCCGGCTGTTCGAAGAAAGCATGCAACGCACCCGCGAGCTAAACCGGCGCACCGAACGGCTGGACCTGCTCAACCGCCTATCCACCGAATTCAGCGCCTCGCTCGATCCGGTGCAAATCCTCGAACTCACGGCAGAGCAATTCCACCAAACCATTCGCTGCTCCGCCATCTCCGCGCTGCTGGTAGACTCCGACGGCACCCCCCACCTGGTGGCCGAACACCCTGATTTCCAGGCGCGAAACACCCCGGTCGATGCACAGCTGCTGATCGACCACCTCCAGGAATCGCAGGGCGCTTTCATCACCAACGACGTATCCAAAGAACCCATTCTGGCACCTTTGCGCGGCTTTTTATCCACCCGCAAAACCCACTCCTTGCTCGCCTTCCTCCTGGCAACCGGCAGCGACACCCACGGCCTGCTGATGATCCACTCCGACAAAGACGGCTTCCCCTCCAGCGAAATCGAATTGGCAAACACGATCAGCAATCAGGCCTCGGTGGCATTAGGCAACGCGCGCTTGTTTGCTCGCGTACAGGACGCGCTGGCCGAAACAGCCGAACAGGCCCGCCGGCTGGCACTGCTCAACGACATGAGCGCCCAACTCAGCCGCGCCCAGGACATCCCCAACATCTTCGAAATCATGGTAGACAGCACCGCTCAGATTGTGAACAACGCCAGCCGGGTTAGCGCAGCAATGCTCGAACCGGACGGAGAGCACTTCACCGTGTATGCCTTACGCGGCGAAGCAGGGAACGCGCCTGCCCATTCACAACACTCCCTGAAAAACGCGCCTTTCATTCAAAAAGCCATCCAGGAAAAAACCGCGGTCGCCGTCGGGGACGCCCAAGAGAAAGCCTTGCCCAACATTCGCTCACTCATCATCATCCCCCTGTTCACCCGTGGAGAGGTCCTGGGGACACTCAATGTCGGCAGCAAAAACGAACGAGCTTTTTCCGAGAGCGATCAAAACATCCTGTTACAAATTGCCTCTCTGGTTTCTGCCACCATCGAAAACAAAAACCTGCTGGAAGAAACGCAACGACTGACAGAAGAGCTGGAAGAAAGGGTGCGCGAAAGAACCCAGGCACTCGAAATCGAGCACCAACGCACCCAAACCCTGCTGGGCATCATCACCGAACTATCCGCCAGCCTGGATTTGGACATTGTGCTCACCCGCACGCTCGAGCTGATCAACAAAATCGTGGGCGCGGAACAAAGCACCATCATGCTCTCCCATGCTGCCGACATGTTCCTCCTGCGCCGGGCCTCGCACGGCTACACCGTGCCCACACCCACAGGCGGGCAAAAATCGAAATTCTCCGCTAATGAGGGGTTGGCCGGTTGGGTGATCACACACCGTAAAGCCGCCCTGATCCCAGACCTGCGGGAAGATGAGCGCTGGATACAACCCCCCGCGGCAGAAAAATTCGCAGTCGAACACCGCAGCGCGATTGGTGTGCCGCTCTTGTTAGGCGAAGAGGCGCTGGGCGCGTTATTGCTGTTCCACCACCAACCCAATCACTTCTCCGACGACACCCTCGATCTGGTGCAGGCTACAGCCAAACAGATCGCAGTCGCAATCAACAACGCCCAGCTGTACAGCCTGATCCGCGACCAGGCCGAACGCCTCGGAAACATGCTGCGCAACCAGCAGGTAGAATCCAGCCGCCTGCGCGCCATTCTCGAGGCCGTGGCCGATGGCGTACTGGTGACGGAAGCCGACGGCACCATCTCGTTGCTAAACGCCTCCGCGACAGAAATCCTCGGCCTGGACGACAGCCAGGTGGTGAGCAAATCGCTCGAAAACTTCATCGGTTTGTTCGGCCGGGCCGGGCGTGTCTGGTTGGACACCATCCGCTCATGGTCGGAAGATGCAAGCGCATACCGGCCGGGAGAAACGTTCACGGAACAAATCACCCTGGAAGATGGGCGCGTGGTAGCCGTTAGCCTGGCGCCGGTTGCCACCCGGAACGAATTCTTGGGCACGGTTTCCATCTTCCGCGACATCACCCACCAGGTAGAAGTAGACCGCTTGAAATCCGAATTCGTCGCCACCGTCAGCCACGAACTGAGAACCCCCATGACCTCCATCCGGGGATACGTGGACATTTTGCTGATGGGCGCCGCCGGCCCCCTCAACGAACAACAAATCAACTTCCTGAAAGTCGTCCAAAGCAACACCGAGCGATTGAACATCCTGGTGAACGATTTGTTGGACATCTCGCGCATCGAAGCCGGCAAAATCACGCTGACCTTTCAGAGTGTAGATTTGCTCGAAATTGCCAACGAGGTAGCAACCGACCTCCAACGCAGATCGGACGAAGAAGACAAACAAATCCGCATCGAAATCGAGCGACCGGAAACCGCCCCACGTGCAACGGGCGACCCAGAACGCGTCCGCCAAATCTTCGAGAATCTGATCGAAAACGCCTATAACTACACCCCCCCAGGCGGCGAAATTCGAGTGCGCTTCCACACCCGGGAGAACTTCATCCAAATCGATATTCAGGACAACGGCGTTGGAATCGCCCCAGATGAACAAAAACGCATTTTCGAACGGTTTTATCGCGGCGAAGACCCCCTGGTGTTGGCAACACCCGGAACAGGGTTAGGCCTTTCTATTGTACAGCATCTCATCGAATTACACGGCGGGCAGATATGGATAGAAAGCCAAGGAATTCCCGGCCAGGGAAGCACCTTTTCCTTTACGTTGCCCGCATACATCCCTGGAGAATAACAACGAGGCAAAGATGGCAAAAATACTGATCGCAGAAGACGAGCAAGACATTCGGGATTTGATCACGTTTACCCTCCGATTTGCCGGGCACGAGGTCACCGCGGTGGCAAACGGCGCAGAGGCCGTTGAAAAAGCCATCGAAATCGTCCCCGACTTGATTCTGTTGGACGTTCGCATGCCCAAAATGAACGGCTATCAGGCCTGTGAACAGATCAAGAAAAAAGCAAGCACCAAACACATCCCTGTGGTTTTCCTATCTGCCAAAGGGCAGGAATCCGAAGTACGCGCCGGGATGCAGGCCGGGGCCATCGACTACATTTTGAAACCATTCGCCCCGGACAAACTCACCGAGCGTGTCTCGGAACTGCTTGCCCAAAACCAGTAACCCTAACGGACTCCGACCGTGAGCGCCATCATCATCGAGAACGAAATCGTACATTATGAGGTCCTGGGGCGCGGACGCCCCTTGATCTTCGTACACGGCTGGGTGGGTTCATGGCGCTATTGGGTCCCGACGATGCAGTCCGTTTCGTCTGCTTACCGGGCTTATGCCCTCGATCTGTGGGGGTTTGGAGATACCTCCAAGAGCAACTCTCGCTACACCCTACAGGAACAGGTAAACCTGCTGGAGCGATTCCTGGAAGAAATGGGAATCGGAAAAATCGCCCTGATAGGACACGGGCTGGGGGCTATCGTCGCCCTGCTCTATGTCAGACAATTCCCGCACCTGGTGGATCGGGTGATGGCCATCGGCTACCCGATGAGGGAAAACGCCCTCAACAAACGCCTCACCACCAGCCCGCCCGAAGAATTGGAAAAATGGCTGCTGGCAGGCACTCCCCTCTCGGACATGGCCCGTCTGGAAGCACGCAAAACCGATGCCCAGGCCATCGTACATTCCATCCTCAACCTCCAGGAACTTGACCTGAAAGGCCTATCGAGGGAAGTCAACATCCCCTGCCTGTTCGTTCACGGCCTCAACGATCCCGCCATTATGGTTCCAAACGGCAATAAAATCGAAGCGTTTGCGGAAAACTTCCATCTGGTCATTTTTGAAAACTCCGGGCACTACCCCATGCTCTCCCAGCCGAACAAATTCAACCGTCTGCTGAACGATTTTCTGGCACTCGACTCCGGAGAAAGCCCCCGCAACCTGCAACTCAAAGACGAATGGAAACGTCGCGTCCGCTAACGCTGGCCCTGCTGCTCCTCATCTTCGGGCTGGCAGGTTGCCTCGCGCCTTCCACCCCCACTCCCTATCCCTCCTCCCTATCCCTATC
>JALUWE010000360.1 GCA_027019845.1 Anaerolineales bacterium
CCGGTGGGCGCGGGACCCCACGGGGTGCGCGCCAGCCGGGACGGCAAGCAGGTCTACGTGGCGGTGGCCCAGGCCAACAAGGTGGCGGTCATCGACACCGACCGGCTGGAGGTGGTGAAGGAGTACCCCACCGGCAAGTTCCCGTTCTGGGTCGCCGTGCGGGGCAACAACTGAGGCCGACCACGCCGCCTTCGCCCGTCGGGCACGATCGCCCCGTCGCCGCGGGGCAAGGGAACCGCCGATTCGTAGGAGGACCGCGGCGCCCCTCCCCCCAATGCGGGGGGAGGGGATCCTGGACAGGGGCCGGGCCGACCGCGCCCGATCCAGCCCGGGGAAGGGATGGACCGGACCTTCCCAAAAGGGGCCGCCGACCGGCGGCCCTTCTTTTTTGGGTAACGGTTGATTCGTTCAGGATCCGCGCCTTGCAGCCAACCGGCGGATCGGCCACCATCAGGGCCAGGACAGGGGTTTCAGGTGCATGCCCCAGGCAGCCCGCCAGGATACCGGGGCCAGGCCCCGAACCCAGCACCGCTCAGACCGGCGCATCCCCCGCCATCGCCAGCACATCGCCCAGGGGGCGCACCATCACCCGCTGCACCAGGTCCTTGTCCGGGCGTTACCGCCGGCGTTTGCCGCGGCGCGACGAGTCGAAAAAGGCCAGGGATGGCCGTTTTCAACATCTGTTAGGCGAAATGATTCATGAAGCCAGTCATACAAGAGGAACCAACTGGATGCGCCATAGCAAGTGCAGCAGCAATTGCCGGCATCACATACCAAGAGGCCAAAAGGATAGCGAACCACATCGGTATTTGCGCTGAAGACTCCTCATTGTGGTCTGAGACCAACCACATCCGGAAACTTCTTGGTAAGCTGGGCATCGAAACTTCGAGCAAGGAATTCCCTTTCACGGGATGGGAGGGACTTCCAGATTGTGCGCTGTTGTCCATCGGATGGCATGAGATTGATGGGCGGCCCTATTGGCACTGGGTGGTATTTGTGCGTGACAACCACGGCAGCCATGTTCTGGATTCCAACAAATCCTTGAGGAGGAATATTCGAACTGATTTTGGTCGGATGAAGCCCAAATGGTACATAGAGGTGATCGCCTAACAACCGCCTTCAGCGGACCGCTCACCGCGTTGCGGCCCGTGGCCGCCGAGCCCAGGCGTGAGTTGGAGACCAGGCATCAATGATGCAGCAACCCCCTGAATCAAAATATGTGCCCGCGCTGGGCTTTCACTGGCTAACGCCTTATTACGACGCCGTCGTCGGAACCACCACACGAGAGCGAAGTTTCAAACAGGCTCTCATCAAGCAGGCCTGCTTCGAGCCGGGGCAGCGGGTGCTCGATTTGGCCTGTGGAACAGGTACCTTGGCCATCTGGATCAAACAACACCAGCCACAAGTAGCCGTCACAGGCGTTGATGGTGATTCGGCCATTTTGTCCCTTGCGTCGCGCAAGGCGCAAAAGGCCGATGTTTCGGTGCAGTTCGATCAGGCGCTGTCCTACAGCCTGCCCTATCCAGCGGCATACTTTGATCGCGTAGTTTCAAGCCTGTTTTTTCACCACTTGTCGTGGGAACACAAACAGCGTACAGCTCTGGAGTTGTTCCGGGTCCTGAAGCCAGGGGCACAGCTGCACGTCGCTGACTGGGGGCGCCCCACCCATGCCTTGATGCGGGGCTTGTTTCTGCTCATCCAACTTCTCGACGGCTTCAAGAACACACAGGACAATGTATCGGGCAAGCTTGTCACGCTCTTCGAGCAGGCCGGCTTTGTTGAAGTGTCACAGCGGCAAACTTTCAACACCATCTACGGAACAATGGCGCTCTATAGTGCGGTTAAGCCCGGCTAACAAGGCGCGCCTCATGACCGCCATTCCGCTGGCGCTCCATGGCGGCAGGTGAGCTTGGTCGTTTAAAAAAACCAGCAATGAAGATACCCCTATATCAAATTGATGCCTTTGCGAATAAACCATTTGAAGGTAATCCAGCGGCAGTCTGCCCCCTTCAAAGCTGGTTGCCGGATGAGACGATGCAGTCAATC
>JALUWE010000361.1 GCA_027019845.1 Anaerolineales bacterium
GACAAATCAGACAGGTAGACAAGTAAGACAAGTAAGACAAATCCGACAAATCCGACAAATCAGACAAGTCAGACAACTCAGACAAGTCACCCGCCAAAACGCCGAAGACGCTGAGTACACTGAAAACTGAACACTGAACACTGAATACTGAACACTGAACACTGAACACTGAACACTGAACACTGAACACCCCATGCCCGAAACCAACTTCTTCACCGCCGAACGCCAGCGCATGGTAGACGAACAGCTCATCCCCCGCCACATCCGCGACCCCCGCCTGCTGGACGCCATGCGCACCGTCCCGCGCCACCTCTTCGTCCCCCCCAAAGTGCGCCACCTGGCCTATGCAGACGGCCCCCTGCCCATCGGCCAGAGCCAGACCATCTCCCAACCCTACATCGTGGCCTACATGACCGAATTGCTCGACCTGCAAGGGGACGAAAAAGTACTCGAAATCGGCACCGGCTCCGGCTACCAGGCGGCTATCCTGGCTGAACTGGCCCGCGAAGTCTACACCATCGAACAACACCCTCCCCTGGCCCGCCGCGCCGCCCGCACCCTCGAATTGCTCGGCTACCGCAACGTCCACGTACTCACCGGCGATGGCTCTCGCGGCCTGCCCGAACACGCCCCCTACGACGCCATCATCGTCACCGCGGCCGCGCCCCACATCCCCCAAACCCTGCTCGACCAACTCGCCGACGGCGGCCGGCTGGTCGCACCCGTGGGCGGCGAACAAGGCCAGATTCTCCAACGCTGGCAGCGCGAAGGCCAGAGCTTCCTGGCCGAAAACCTGGCCCCCGTCGCCTTCGTCCCCCTGCGCGGCCAATTCGGCTGGCAAACCAAAGAATGGAGCTAACCACCGAACACTGCCCACTGCCCACCGAACACTGAACACTGACTACCGAACACTGAACACCACCCTCCCCTCCCCCTCGAACACCCGCACCGCGCCCAACCCCTCCAGACTGGCCGCCCGCTCCGGCGTCAGCCACCCCCGCTCCGTCACCACATACACCACCCCCAGCTTCCGCAGCCGCGCCATCCCCTCCTCGCTCGGAAAACCCTCCAAAATCTCCCGCGTCACACGATACCCGTACGGAAAGAACCCCGAATACCCGTTCACCAGCGGCTTACCGTGAAACAGAGAGAGCACCATCCCCACCGTGGTGTCCTCGAAATCGCTGGCCTTCCCGCTGGCGTTGAACGGCAGCATCACCACCGCGCCCTCCGGCTGGGTCGCCAGCCAGCGCGCCCAATCCGGCTGATCCAGCACCGCATCGGCGGACCACAACCGCGCCGGCGGCGTGAGCACCTCGATCAGGGACAGCACCACGATCAGGATCGCCAACCCGCGCCCGGCCCGGCCCCGCCACCCCCACAGCGCGCCCACCCCCAAAGCCGCCAGCCCCACCAAAAACACCTGCACGAACACCGCCATCCGAAACGGGCTGCGGAGCTGCGCATAGCCAGGAAAAAACGACCGCAGCAACTGGTAAGGATGCCATTCCCCCAGGTGTAAATTCAACCCCAGACTGATCAACACCGCCAGGGCCGCGCCCCCCGCGCAGAACACCGCCCACCCGCGTCTTCCCCCTCGCCAGCCAGCCGCAAACCCCAAAACCGCCAGCCCCAGCAGCCCCGTACCCGGATACAACCGCTGCCCGCTGCCCCCCTCCTCCCGCAGCCACGGCATCCCCGCGTGCCCCCAACTGCGCACATCCAGGCGCACATAATCCACCCACTGCGCGCTGTTACGCCGGATAGTGCGCTCGCTACGAAAATATTTCGCCGTTAGCCGCGCCTGCGGCACCAACACCGGCAACGCCAACACCCCCGCCACCCCCGCCGCCAATACCCAATACCTAATCCCCAATACCCAATCCCCAATTACCCAATTACCCAATACCCAACCCCCACCCCTCGACTTCGAGCGCTCGGAGTTCACGCGAACTCTGCCCGCCCTCCCCTCAGGGTGCAATCCCCACTCCCCATCCCTATCCCTATCCCTATCCCTATCCCCATCCCTATCCCCACTCCCTATC
>JALUWE010000362.1 GCA_027019845.1 Anaerolineales bacterium
CAGTCTGTGATGGAGCATGGGTTTTCCTGAGAACTCGTCGCTATCATTACAGTGACAATGGAACAGGCTTTGACACCATCATCGTATCCAGGCATGCCTTTCGTAGGACAGGAGAACCAGAATGAAAATCACCTTCCTGGGCGGTACCGAAACCGTAACGGGTTCAAAATACCTGCTGGAAAGCGGTTCCAGCAGGATACTCGTGGACTGCGGCTTGTTTCAGGGTTACAAATGGCTGCGTCGGCGCAACTGGCAGCCATTGCCTCTGGATATCGACAAACTCGATGCAGTGGTCTTGACGCATGCGCATCTGGACCATTCCGGTTACATTCCTGTGCTCTATCACAAGGCTTATCGTCGACCGGTGTACTGCCACCATGCGACCCGGGCTTTGTGCGGTATTCTGTTGCCGGACAGCGGCCACATCCAGGAAGAGGACGCACAATACTATGCCCGTCACAAGCTGAGCAGGCATGAGAGGCCGCAACCGTTGTATGATCATGCCACTGCTGAACGCTCTCTCGAGTTGTTCGAGCCGGTGGACTTCGGTCAGTCCTTTACGGTGGGTGATATCACGATGCACTTGCAGGGTGCCGGGCATATCCTTGGAGCCGGCAGTCTGATTGTCGAGGCGGAAGGCAAACGGGTCGGTTTTTCCGGCGACGTGGGCAGACCCAATGATATGCTCATGAAACCGCCCGAGCCCTTGCCTGATCTGGATCTGCTGCTGCTGGAGTCCACCTATGGGAGTCGCCGTCACGATACGGCGGATCCGTTCGAGCAGCTGGCTCACATTGTCAACACGACCGCACAACAGGGCGGTCGTCTGTTGATCCCGAGTTTTGCAGTGGGTCGTGCCCAGGCCCTGCTGCACATGCTGGCTACGCTGATCAAGGAGGGACGGGTGCCGAAGCTGCCGGTCTACCTGGACAGCCCGATGGCGATCAGTGTTTCGGATATTTATTGTCAATATTCCAGTCAGCACCGCCTGAGCCGGGAGCAGTGTCGCCACATGTGTGATGTGGCCACTTATACACGCCACGTCGAAGATTCCAAGGCCTTGGCCGATGTGAATTATCCCCACATCATCATCGCCGGCAGCGGCATGGCCACCGGCGGCCGTATTCTGCACCATTTCAAACGGCTGTTGCCGGATCACCGCACAACGGTCCTGTTTACCGGTTATCAGGCCGGCGGTACGCGGGGGGCGAAAATGCTGGCCGGTGCCGACAGCGTGAAAATTCACGGTCAGTGGATTCCCGTCAAGGGTCGCGTGGAGGTGATACACGGTCTTTCGGGGCACGGTGACTATGTGGATATTCAACATTGGCTGGAGCGTTCGCACCTCGCCAGACATGCCGCTATCCGACTGGTCCATGGCGAACCGGAGTCGCTTGAAGCGATGCACGATCACTTGCGGCGTACAACGCGTTTTCACGTTGAGGTCGCTGTCTATCGGAGCATACTGACGTTATGAATTCTTCCATCATCGCAGACAAGGGGTTGCTGACGGCATGCAACAGGGGTGGGATGGAGCCACTGCCGGCCGGGCGGCAGCGGGCGATGAGCATGGGAGGCGGTGGGCTGCCGGTCCGGCAACCCGATGTCATGGACAGCACGCCCGCGTTCCCTGCAGACGGTGGTCGGCACTGCCGGTGCGGCTTGTGAGCGAAAGACCGCCGTTGCGTTCTCAGCGGATTGCCGGTCCGGCGACGATCGCGGCCATGCTGCTGGCCTTTATTGCTGTCAATTCACCGGCACGCGAGTGGTATCAGGTGATCCATCATCTGCCCGTCATGGTTCGCGTCGGCACGCTCGTTATTGACAAGCCGCTTATTCTATGGATCAACGACGGGCTGATGGTGTTTTTCTTTCTGCTGATCGCTCTGGAACTCAAGCGTGAGATTCTGGGAGGGCAGTTGTCCACGCCCAAGGCGATCGCGACACCGGTCTTTGCCGCGGTGGGAGGGATGGTGGTTCCAGCGCTGATCTATACCGCCTTCAACGCCGGAGATCCGATAGCGATGCGCGGATGGGCGATTCCTGTCGCGACCGACACCGTGCTGGCCTTGACTGTGCTGACATTGATGGGGTTCCGCGCGCCTCTCTCGCTCAAGGTGTTTTTGACGGCACTGGCGATCTTCGACGATCTGGGCGCCATCCTGGTCATCGCGTTGTTCTATACTGACCAGCTGTCCGCCCCCTCTCTGATCATGGCTGCCGTGGGGATTGCGGTGCTTGTCGGGTTCAATCTCTTCAAGATCACCCATACCGCGGCTTATTTCGTCGTCGGTGTACTGTTGTGGATCGCCGTGCTTAAGTCCGGCGTGCATGCGACACTTGCCGGTGTGGCGGTAGGCCTTGCGATACCGATGAAGGTGACGCAGAACGACCGCACCTTCTCGCCGTTGCGGGAGCTTGAGCGCCAACTTTATCCCTGGGTGGTGCTGGGCGTCGTACCGGTTTTCGCGTTTTTCAATGCCGGCATCACGATGGCGGCGGCCACGGTCGAATCATTGGTTTCGGCAACTTCTCTGGGAATTGTTTTTGGTCTCTTCGTCGGCAAGCAACTGGGAATTTTCGGTGCTGTCTGGCTGGCCGTGAGGCTCGGCATGGCGAAGTTGCCGGAAGGGGCTCGTTGGTGCCACATTTACGGCGTGGCGCTGTTGGCGGGAATCGGGTTTACGATGAGCCTGTTCATCGCCGGCCTTGCTTTCCCCGATCCAGAACTGTTCCGTAACGCCAGAATGAGCGTTATCGTCGGATCCTTGTTTTCGGCCTTCACCGGTGCCGCAATACTGTGGTGGGCATGGCGTACCCGCCCCCAAAAATAGACAGATACAAGCCATCCAGGTATTTCCACTCACTTTTGTCAGTAATAGCCGGGCGACTATTGCCTGATGAAATATAAGCTAAAATACATGCCACCCAAGTATTTGTACAGGTTTATGTAAGTAGTAATACTTGGGTGGCATGTATTGTGGGGGGTGGGAGTTTTTTTGAATCAACGGGTTGCAGTATCAGTCTCAGGGGTGGAGCGCGTGAGGCAAGGGTTGTTCGTTTTCGAATGCGGAGAGGCTTTGGAGGGTGGTGCTGGCGATATTCTGCATGGCTTCTGTGGTAAAAAAGCCTTGGTGTCCGGTTACGAGGACGTTGGGAAAGCTCAGTAATCGTTCAAACAGGTCGTCTTGGATGATTTCGCAGGAGCGGTCGCGGAAGAACAGGTCGCGTTCGTGTTCGTAAACATCCAGGCCGAGGTAACCGATCTTTTTCTGTTTGAGGGCCGTAATGACGGCACAGGTGTCAAGAACCGCGCCCCGGCTGGTGTTGATCAGCATGACCTGGTTTTTCATTCTGGCGATGGCCTGGGCGTCGATCATGCGTCGGGTTTTGTCGGTGAGGGGACAGTGCAGGCTGATGACGTCGGCTTCGGTGAACAGGTCGTTCTTTTCAACATATTGCACTCCCAGCGCTTCGCAGGCCGGGCTGTGCTGGATATCATAGGCGAGTACTTTCATGCCGAAGGCCAGCAGAATCCGTGCGACGATTGAGCCGATGCGACCGGTCCCGATAATGCCCGCCGTTTTGCCGGCAAAGTCGAAGCCGATCAGCCCTTCCAGTGAGAAATTTCCTTCGCGGACACGTGAATATGCACGGTGAATCTTGCGGTTGAGTGCCAGCATCAGGCACACGGTATGTTCTGCGACAGCGTTGGGCGAGTAAGACGGTACATTGACGACCGCGATGTGGTATTCCGCCGCGGCGGCCAGATCGACATTGTCGTGGCCGGCGCAACGCAGGGCAATGATGCGGATACCTCTGTTTTTCAGTTCGGACAGCATTGGCCGGTCGAGGGTATCGTTGACGAAGACACAGAGGGCATTCTCATCACTGATGAGGTTGACCGAATCGCGTGTCAGGCGTGTTTCCAGAAATTTCAGACGATGTTGAAAACGGTGATTCGCGGCGGTGAAGAATGACTCATCGTAGCTTTTGGCGCTGAAAAAAAGAACATTCATGATGACAGGCCATCCTCCGGGGCTGCGAAACGGGTACAAGGGACCATTACAACCTGATGAGTTTACATTGTAAACCCGTCACTGAGCCGACGGTTCAGGATTCGATCGGTGAGGGGGAGGGCTCGGCCACGTCGGCGCGGCGGCGATTGTTGTTCAGCATGGTGGTGAAGACCGGGGACGGGGCTGAGCCACCGAAGTATTCACCTTGGAGGAAATCACATCCAAAGCCGGTCAGGAGGTCGGCCTGAGTCGCCAGGGTGACGCCGTGGGCTTCGGTTTCCAGGCCCAGGCGCTGGCCGAGGGTGATGATCGATGCGATCATGTCGCGGCTTTTCGGTTCACGTGCCAGTTCCGCGACCAGGTCCGGGCTGATTCGCAAGTGGCGGATCGCGCATTGTTGCAGGAAGGCCAGTGATGCTGCACTGGTATTGAGATTTTCGATGGCCAGGGACAGTCCCAGGTTCCGCAGCGTATCGGCGAGCCTGTCCACTTCGGTGAGGTGCCGGGCGAGACGGTCCTGGGAGAGCGCCAGTTGCAACCACGAGACATCGAAGGGATGGGCGGCCAGCATGTCCCGGACCTGTTGTATCCACTGTGGCAGCGAAGCATGGTACTTGTCCAGATTGACAACGATGCGCAAATCCTTGAATCCCATCCGTTGCCATTGATCGACGTCGCCGGCCAGTGTTTCAAGAAACCAGTTGTTGAGCAGACTGCCCAGGTTATTCGCCCCCGGTGTGGTGTTGAATCGCTCGACGGGTTGCAGACCTCTACGTGGATGTTGCCAGTACAGGAAGGTTTCCGCGCCGACGATCTTGCCGCTTCGGGCGGTAACGATCGGGGCATAGTGGACCGCCAGTTCGTTCTTCTGCAACGCTTCGTGCAGTTCCGCGACGGTGATCAGACGATCGCGTGCCGGGGTGCACATGGCGGGCGAGAACGTTTCGAAGCCGTGGCTTCCCAGCGTTTTGGCGTGCTGCATGGCGATATCCGCGTTGCGCAACAGGGTGTCGGGGGTTTCGCTGTCACATGGATAGATGCTGATGCCGATGGCGGTAGTGACAGGAATGTCGTGACCGCTTGTTCTGACGGGTTTCAAAAAGGTGTTGTTGATGGCCTGCGCATAATCGGTAGCCAGTTGGGGGTTGTCGAGATTGGTGCAGACAATGACGAATTCATGGCCGCTGATGCGGGCGATCATGTCGTGTCCTGCGCAACAGTCACGCAACCGCCGCGTCACCTCCCGGAGAAGTTCGTCACCGGTGTCGAGGCCGAAGGTTCCGGTGATGTCTTTGAAGTTCGTTATGTCCAGATAGAGTACGGAAATGTATTGGCTGCCGCCGGCATGCCGGTTGATCGCGTGGGAGAGCTGTTCGCGTAACACGTCCCGGTTCAGTGTGCCGGTGATCATGTCATGGGTGGCCAGAAAGCGGATGCGTTGCTCAGCGAGCTTGCGCTGAGTGATATCCTGGAAATACGCGGAGAAACCATCATCGGAAGGATAGAGGTGCATTTCCAGCCAGCGCTGCCCGGCGGGATAGAAAGTTTCCAGATGCTCCTCCCTCTTGGTGGCCATGACGCGGCGAAACGATTCGCTGAAACACTGACCCAGTCTGGGCAGGGTTTCCCACAGCGACTGATCCAGCAGCAGATGCCGGGGTTTGTTCAATAATTTTTCCGCCTGGCTGTTGACGTAAATGAAGCGCCAGTTGCGGTCGATCGCGAAAAAGGCGTCGGTGATATTCTCGAGGATCGTGGTGGTGGGCTGTCCGGGAAGGGCGGTCAGATTGGCAGGCGGCTCTTTGCCGGTGTCGCGGTGGTGAGTGATCGCATTGTGAATGGCTTTGGCCAGGGATTCAGGAGTGATTTTTCCTTTGGAAATGTAGTTGTCGGCGCCGGAGCGCATCATTTCCACGACCAGTTCCTCATCACCGCGGCCGGTCAGTATGACGACAGCCGTATCGATGTCATTGCCGCGGATGAACTTCAGCAATTCCAGGCCGTCACCGTCAGTAAGGTGATAGTCGATCAATGCACAATCATAATGGTGCTGCTCCAGGTGCTTCATGGCATCCACGCAGGTTTCCGCTTCGTCGATTTCGTAGTCCAGGCCGGCTTTTTTCAGCCGGAACACCACGGCCATACGATCGACTTCGTCGTCTTCGACCAGTAACAGTTTCAGGGTCTGCTGCGTCATGGAAGAGTTATCCTAGGCGGTCGTGGCAGGGAACTTTCTGAATTTCGCCATCATCGTTTGCATGGCCTCGGTACCTGGTGACTTGACAAGGTAGCCGTCCGCCTGTACGCCCATGGCATTGAGTCGCTCTTCGTCGCCGGGGTCCGGGATGAACAGGAAGATCTTCAACCGGCTCAGGCCGGGGTCTCTGCGGACTTCCTGAACGAATTCAAGGCCGCCCATTTTGGGCATGTTCATATCGAGCAGAATGAGGTCGGGAAGTGGGTCGAGCCGGGGGCGCTGTTCACCCCGCAGCAGGGCCAGCGCTTCGAGGCCGTTGCGGGCGACATGAATGGTTGCGGGAATGGCAAGCTTCCGGAACGCCCGCTTGACGTTCAGGACATCGATTTCATCGTCTTCCACAAGCAGTACGCTGTTCATGGACGGCACCGCGGGTGATGGTTCAGGGAAGTTCGATCAACTGCCAATACATGTGCAGGCGCGACACGGCTTCCATGAAGTTTTCAAGTCCTACCGGTTTCAGGATATAGCCGGCAACATTCAGATCGTAGGCGTTCCAGCGGTCTTCGTCTTCGTTGGAGGTCGTCAGGACGAATACCGCCAGTGATTTCAGGTTGGGATCCTTGCGGACTTCGGTCAGAAACTCGATGCCGTTCATCTTCGGCATGTTGATGTCCAGCAGGACGATTTTCGGTTGCGGATCGAGCGGTTCTCCTGATTCGCCCCGCAGCAGGGCCAGCGCTTCCAGGCCATTGCGGGCGACATAGAGCTGGTTGACGATGTTGATTTTCTTGAATGATCGCTTGACGTTCATGATATCGACTTCATCATCTTCAACGAGCAAGATACCGAAGTTTTCAAGGTTCTTCATGATCATTCCACCGAGACTGAAGGTTGATGTTGAGAGTGTTGGGATTCTTTCGGCCAGCGCAGGGTGATGGTCGTGCCGTTGTGGCCGTCGGAAGCCAGGACGATGGCGCCGCCTTCATATTCGATCAGCCTTTTTACCAGAGGTAATCCCAGACCGGCGCAGTGAACGGCATCAGGGGTGTTCATGGACTGGAACAAGGTCATCACCCGGTCATGGTGTTGCGGCGCTATACCGGGGCCGTCATCGCTGATGCAGATCTCAGTGGCATCGTCGGTCTGGGTGCCGTTGATGTCTATGCGGCCCTGGTTGGAGTGATGAAATTTCACTGCATTGTCCAGCAGGCAGGTAAAGATTTTCCGGACCCGCTGACGGTCGCTGCGGATCGCCGGCATGTTGTCGGCGACGTTCAATGTGAATGAGTGAGGTGGTGACAGCGCCTGCCACGCTTCCCGGGCTGCCGCGCCTGTGTCGATGGTTTCGATCCGCAACGGCTTGCGGTTGGCCCGCGAATACTCGGTGGCGGCGTCGATCAGTCGCTCGAGGCGTTCGACCCGGCCTCGGAGCAGGTTCAGGTGGTTGGCGGATTCGCCCTCGAGTTGCCCATCGAGATCCTCGAGTATCCATGCGGCGAGGTTGGCGATGGCCCTCACCGGGGCCTTGAGATCGTGGGAAATCGCGCTGGTGAATCGTTCCATTTCCTGTTGCTGAACGGCAATGCGTTCCTGGGCCAGCGCGAGCTGGTGCCGCAGTGCCGGGGTCGAGTGCTCACCGGCTGGGGGGGATGGCGGCGGAGCAGTGGCGCGTCGCCAGCGGTCCCATGCCGCCCGGCTCGCAGCGCCGGCAGTGGCCGCGAGCAGGATCATGGCAGCGATGGCGGTCAGGGCGGCGAACCGGTTGTCGGTGCTGTGACCAAGCAGAACCCAGCGGTCATGGTTGAGGGGCTGGTGGACGGTGGTCGCCTGTGTCCCCGGTGTGTGTCGCAGACCAGAGGCGACAGCGGTCAGGGCCTGAGCCACCTGTGACATGATGGCGTGGTCTTCGGGGGTGGAACGATCCCCGGGCGGAAAGATCATCGGCCGGTTGTTGCGATGGTAGCCGATGACAAACCGGATGCTTGCGGATGCGGAGTCACTGGGTGCGACCAGGCGGCGAAGTGTGTCGCTCTGGAACAGGGCGATATCGGTGCCCAGATAGGCGCGGGTGCTCGAGAACAGGGGCATTTCGACAGACAGGAAAATTTCCTCCGGGGTGGGGGTAAAAAATGCTGCTGTCGGTTGTGAGTGCCGGGAAGGGGGATGGGTGAGCAGATCGCCGGGAGGAATATCGCCAATCTGTACGATCAGATTTCCGCGTGCATCGAGGCGGATGAAACCGATCAGTTCCGGGTGGCGGTTCAGGCCGGCGCGCAGCCGCATCCGGGTGTCCTGTTGCAGCGCGGTCAACGGCAGTTCGCCGCGTTGATAGGCTTCAAGACGGGAAAGGCCGGCGGGGTTTCCTGACACTTCGCCGGCAATGGTCTCCAGCCGGGCCAGGTGCTGGCGGATCCCTTCGGCCTTGGCGGCAACCAGCATCACGGCATGTTGTGTTTGTTCACGGATTCGTTGCTGATAATCGTCGACGAGTACCGCGGCGATTGTGATCATGGCAGCGACGCTGATGACAACGGTCGCTGCTGGCAGCAGGAAGTGCGGGCTTCGGGTATGCCGCAGGGCCGGTTTACTGCCGGCGGTAGTGGGTTCGTCGACAGATGTTGCCATAGTCATCATCAATGGGTATCCAAACCGATATGGGTGAATATCGGCCTGTCATCTCATTCATTCAGGTGAATCGGCAACATTGAACCTGGAGGAAAGACAGATAATAGCTTGTCAGAAAAAGGAATTTGGCGGTGTCGATCCCCGGCGTGGAGGCAATCAGTGGAACAACCTGATCACGCCGGCTACCAGGAGCATGGCTGCGGCGGCGACCAGCAGGAGGGCAGCGATGTCTGTCAGAAAGATCCACAGCAGCAGTGCCATGGTCGCGATGAGCGCCGCGAAAAAGGCGATATCGCCGGCGCTGGTACCGAGTACCCCGTGCGCCAGCGCGGCGAGTACAGGTGGTGTGAGCAGGGTGACGCCGATCAGCACTTTTCGCCAGCGGCTCAAAGGGACGACTTCGGTCAGTGGTGGGGTGTCGCCATGAGGGACATAGGCGGTGGTGAGCAGTTCCAAAGGGGCGGTGGCAGGGGATGCGGGGCGCGGTGCTGAAGACG
>JALUWE010000363.1 GCA_027019845.1 Anaerolineales bacterium
TCGAGATTCGTTGCCGAATCCCCACTCCCTGCGCCCTCTTCTCGATCAAAACATATGTGCTATAATCCAGATATGGCACGCAAATCTTCCCGCGCCAAAAAAAGACCGCCGAAGAGGAAAACCACCGCCCGCAAGACAGCCGCGCGAAAACCGGCGGCGCGCAAGCCGGGCACGAAAAGCACACCGCCCCCCCTCATCAGCGGCCTCACCCTCGACCGCAAACTGGACATCACGGGCGTGATCCTCACCCTGGTCGGGCTGCTGACCCTGCTCAGCCTGATCTCCAGCAGCCGCAGCACGCTGACCGCCTCATGGATTCGCATCTTGGGCATCAGCTTTGGGTGGGGCGTGTACGTGCTGCCGCTCGGCCTAATCGGGATCGGCCTGTGGCTCATTCTGCGTAACTTCGAGCGTGTCCCCCAACTGGCCCTCGAACGCCTGATCGGCATCGCCCTGCTCTACCTGGACTTCCTGGCCATCCTGCACTTCCTGCTCTTCGCGCCCGACCGCGCCGGCAGCTACGCGCTGGCTGCGGCCTCCAAAGGGGGCGGCTACGTGGGCGCGTTTTTCTCCGAAACCCTGATCGCCTGGTTCGGGCAATGGGGGACGGTGGTCGCTCTGCTGGCCTGGATGATCATCGGCATCATGATCGCGCTGGACGTTTCAGCCGCGGAACTGTTTCGCTGGTTTCCCCCCCTGCTGGCACAACTCCAAAAAGGGAGCCGCGCGCTCACCAGACGGGCGGCGGCCTACCTCCAACAACGAAACCGCACCCAGGCCGGGTTGCCCGCGGCGGACTCCGGGGCTGCGCTCGCTCCAGAAAGCACCCCGCCTCCCCCGGAACGCGACCCCGCTGGGGTTGCCGTCACCCTCGGCATGGGCCGGCCAGCCCAGGAGTGGTCCCTGCCCGCGGTCTCCGACATCCTCGACCCCGGCGACGAGGTCCCCTTCGACGACAACTACGACCGCGAACGGGCGCAGATCATCGAAGAAACCCTGGCCTCCTTTGGCGCGCCGGCGCGGGTGGTCGAAATCAACCGCGGGCCGACCATCACCCAATTCGGCGTCGAGCCGGACTTCATCGAAACCCGCAGTGGCCGGACGCGCGTCCGGGTGGGAAAAATCGCCTCCCTGGCCGACGATCTGGCCCTGGCGCTGGCCGCCCAACGCATCCGCATCCAGGCACCGGTGCCCGGCAAGGGGTACGTGGGTATCGAAGTGCCCAACGATCACATCGCGCTGGTCTCGCTGCGGGACGTGATCGAGAGCCCGGTTTTCAAACGCGGCCGCGCGCCGCTCCGCCTGGCCCTCGGCCAGGATGTCGCCGGAAACGCCATGCTCGCCAATCTGGCGAACATGCCACACCTGCTGATCGCCGGCGCGACCGGGTCCGGGAAATCGGTGTGTGTAAACGCCATCATCTGCACCCTGTTGCTCCATAACACGCCGGATGATCTGCGCATGATCATGATTGACCCCAAGCGTGTCGAACTGACCAACTACAACGGCATCCCGCATCTGCTGGCGCCCGTGGTAGTGGAGATGGAACGCGTGGTGGCCGCGCTGCAATGGGTGACGCGCGAAATGGACGCCCGCTACCAGAAATTCCACGACACCAAAACCCGCAATTTGCACGACTACAACCAAAAGCTCGTCGCCGCGGGGGGGCGCAAATTACCTTATCTGGTCGTGATCATCGACGAGTTGGCCGATCTGATGATGCTGGCGCCCGACCAGACCGAAAAGGCGATCACGCGGCTGGCGCAACTGGCGCGCGCCACCGGCATTCATTTGATCATCGCCACCCAGCGGCCCTCGGTAGACGTGGTCACCGGCCTGATCAAGGCCAATTTCCCGGCCCGCATCGCGTTCGCGGTTTCCTCCGGCACGGACAGCCGGGTGATCCTCGACCAGCCGGGTGCGGAACGGCTGCTGGGCCGCGGGGACATGCTCTTCCAGGCCCCGGACGCGCCTGCGCCGGTGCGCCTGCAAGGCGTATTCGTCTCGGATTCGGAGATTTTGCGGCTGGTGCAATTCTGGCGCGGGCAGTACGCGCAAACGAGCGTTCCCACCCCCATGCACACCGCCGCGCCGGTGGACGCGCCGCCCAGCGGAATCCCGCTCAAACAAAAGCCCATTTGGGAAGAGATGGAAACCCAAGAGCCGCAAGACCCGCTTTTCGATGAGGCCGTTGATCTGATCCGCAGGCAGGGGCGCGCTTCGATCTCCATGCTCCAACGCCGTTTACGTATCGGCTATACCCGCGCCGCCCGATTGGTGGAAACGATGGAGGCCAAGGGCATTGTCGGCCCGCCGCAAGGCCCCACCCAAACCCGGCAGGTGCTGGATTACGGCCCGGCAGCTCCGCCCGCGGGGGAGAGGTAGGCAGGTAGACAAGGTAAACAGGGTAGACACGTCGCACGTCAACACCTGAAGTTCATGCTCGTGGTGTCATTCTGAGCAACCAGCTGTTGCCTGTGTCATTCTCTGAGCAACCAGCTGTTGCCTGTGTCATTCTGAGCGATAGCGAAGAATCTCAGCGATGGTGAGGGGAGATGAAGACGGACGATCGGGAACGGGGGACGGTTGTTCGGGGCGTGGTTGTTGGTGGTCGGGGCGACCGGCCGGTCGCCCCCACGGTCGCCTCAAGAATGGACGGACGATTGGGAACGGGGACGGGGAGCGAAGAATCTCGCTTGCGATGGGGGAGATTCTTCGGGGCTGACGCCCCTCAGAATGACATGCCAGGCTGCGCTCCCTCAGAGAATGACATGGGGCATGTGTCATTCTGACAGAACTTGCACAGATACTCGTAGTCCTCACCTGACCGTCCGACAACTCCGACAACTCCGACAAGTTAGACAAGTTAGACAAGTTAGACAAATCAGACAAGTCAGACAAATCAGACAAGTTAGACGAAGGGGAGAGAATCCGCTATAATTTGGGCGTAAATAAATCTTCAGAGAAACGAGCGAGATGTGATGGTAGAAAATCCAGAATTGAAGAAGTTGATCCGAGCGAAACACTCGATCGAGGAACTGGGCATTCCCACCTCCATCGTAACCGATTTGATCTTTCGCATCCTGTTTACCGAAGGCGATGTCAGCCTGGGACGCGTGGTCGAGATTACCCGTATCGGCCAGAAAATTTGCGATGAGATTCTCACCTGGATGAAAACCGAACACCTGGTGGAGGTGCCGCGCGCCGGCGCGTTTGGCCGCCTGAGCTACGTCTACCGGCTGACCGAGAACGGAGAGGAACGGGCACGGACAGCCCTGGAGCGCAGCCAATACATCGGCCCGGCCCCGGTTCCGCTCCAGGAATACCGCAAATCCGTTTTGCTGCAAACCCCGGACGATAACTCGAACACCCGCAAGATCACCCCTGGCAGGCTCAAACAAGCCCTCAGCCACCTGATCCTGCCGGAGAACTTCGACCGCCGCATCGGCCCGGCCATCAATACCGGCTCTTCCATCTTTCTCTACGGCCCGCCCGGCAACGGGAAGACCACCATTGCTCAGGTGATTGGTATGCTGCTGGCAGGCACCGAACCGATGCGTATCCCCTACGCGGTGGCCGTTGGAGGGGACATCATCAAAATACACGATCCCTTGATCCATATTCCAGTCGAGCTGTCCACGTCGGACACCAGCATTCTCAAACAGTTTGACGAACGCTGGGGGCTGTTCCGCCGCCCAGCGGTCATGGTGGGTGGGGAACTGCAAATGGAATCGCTGGACTTGCGCTTCGATCCGATCTCGAAATTCTACGAGGCCCCCCTGCAAATGAAGGCCAATGGCGGCATGTTCTTGATAGACGATTTTGGCCGCCAGCAAATCAGCCCGCAACAACTATTGAACCGCTGGATTGTGCCCCTGGAAAGCCGGATCGACTTTTTCCGCCTGCAATCGGGGCAGACGTTCGAGATCCCTTTCCGGCAGCTGATCGTCTTTTCGACCAATCTCGATCCGGCAGACCTGGTGGACGACGCTTTTTTGCGCCGCATCCAGATGAAAGTCGAGGTAGCCGGCCCCAACGAGAAAATGTTCTACCAGATTTTCTTACGGATGTGCAAACAGCATAAAATCGCGTTCGATAAGGACAGCTTTGTCCATTTGATCGATAAATGGTACCGGAAAGCAGGCCGGGTGATGCAATCCGTCCACCCGCGCGACATTATCAAAACGGTGGTTTCGATTTGCCAATATGAGGGCGTTCAGCCCCACCTGACCCCGGAGTTGATCGACGAAGCCTGCGCCAGTTATTTCGTGGATATGAATGGGAGGAGGAAGTAAAGCGTTCGAAGGGGGGAAATGTTTTGGGTATCAAAACGCTAGAGGGGGAGTTAAGGGCACGCTAAATCCGCAGGATCAGGGGGCTGCGCCTCGGCCCAACGCTGCTCGAATTCTTGCAAATACACGCCCGCGATGGCCGGGTTCTCGATAATCAAGACATTCTCGTCGTTGCTGTCGTTTGCATTCGCCGAGAAATTGAGAGAGCCTGTAATCACAATCCGCTCGTCGATGACGATCACTTTGTGATGCAAGGTGCGCGGATTCCCATCCTGGCGCATGGGGAACCCGGCGCAAAACAGGTTTCCAAGTTCGCTGAATTTCGTCTCGCTGCCGCGGGTTTCGAAAATGCCGCGCACATCCACGCCGTTCTCCCCGCACTCCAACATGGCTGCGCCCAGCTCGTCGTACGTGAATGAAAAGGCCATAAAGCGGATACTCTCTTGCGCCTGTGCCACGATTGCGGTGATCCAGTCCATGGCCTCGTCCTCAGCCGCAAAGAGAATCTGGATAGAGGTGCCATCTATCACGACCAGTTGTTCATCCACGGTAGAGGGGGAACGCGGCCCGAACTCACCGGCCCACATCTCAGCGAATTCACGCTCGTAGATGGCCGCCACCTCGGGGGAGCGGATCACGATGGAATTATTGTTGTTGCGAAAAATTCCATTTTCTGTGAAGTTGGTCGAACCGGTCCAAACGATCTGGCTGTCGAAAATCAGGAATTTGTTGTGCATCAGCGCGCTGCGTTGGTCGTCTTTGATCTGAATGCCTGCCTGCTGCAACATGCCGAGCTGGCCGCGGCCCTCTTCCTCGTCAGCCTCGATACCAAATTCGTCGTCCGTCACCCAGCGAATTTTCACCCCCCTATCCTGGGCGGCGATGAGCGCCTCGGCCACAGGCGTCAAATTGAACTCGAAGGCTGCAATATGGATGCTGACCTGTGCCTGGTTGATGTAGTCGATCAGCTTCGCCTCCAGGCTGCCCTCGATCTGGTTCGGATCATTGATGCGGAGGGGATCGCTAAAATACACCTCCCACCAGTCCCCAACGTCCGTTCCCTCTGCCTGAGATACGGGCGTCACCAGCCGGTCGCCGTTCTCCGAGCCGCCGAACAACCCCAAAGGGTCCAACCCGGCCACAGCAAACAACAACGCAGCCCCGATGAACACCATAATGGTGATGGTTTGAACATTTTTATTCCCTGAAAAACGGGGCCGGTTGGACATGAGGACTCCTTTTTTAGAAGTTTCAGTAGCTCGAAATCCTGAACAGCACAAGATTTCCACAGTTGAGAATTATTTTTGGCACAGGTTTCGCAGGTCGACAATCGTCTGGCGGGGAGAAGCGGCGTGATGTTGTTCGATAAACGCCCGCTTTTGCTCGCCGGTCATAGGCGGGAGAAGACACCCACACGCTTTGCTAATGCGCTCCAACAGCTTTTCGAACGCGGCCGCTTCCTGCTCCAGATCGCTTTCTCCCCGCCGGGCAGCCCATTTGTTGATCGCCCGCATCATTTTGCGGATAGCGCGCATCTGCTGATAAACAAAGTCTTCCGTATCCTCCCGTCCCGCTGCATCCAGGTAAACTTTGCGGACGCATGAAATCCCCCATTCGATCAATGCGTCCGCAGCTTCGTCGTCCAGGTCCGCGGTCAGGCTGGCATTTTCCAGAATGCTCTCGATGGCCGCGTGCAAAGGGAGTGTCTCGCTCATCAGGGCCGGCTTCCCACGGTGACTGTCAGCTCAATCTGCTGCCCATCTCGCAAAACTGTCAACACAATGTCATCTCCGGGGGATTTTTCGGTGATCAAGTAACTCAGCAGATCGCCAAAAACGAAAACTTCTCGCCCGTCTATGGCGGTGATCAAATCACCAGCCTGCAAACCGCCCTTCTCCGCGGGGCTACCGGGCACCACCTCGATAATGTATGCGCCCGTCGATTGGGGCAACCCGAGCTGTTCCTGATCGAACAGAGAGATGTCGGACAGGCTGGACACTCCCAGGTAGGGATATTCATACGAACCCTTTTCGATCAGGGATGGGGCCACCCGTTTGAGAATGTTGACAGAGATGGCAAACCCGATACCCGAATTGGTGGGAGAGCCGGTGGGGGTGAAATTGTCGGTGCGGATGGCGCGGTTGATGCCGATCACTTCGCCTTTCAGGTTCAACAGCGGCCCGCCGGAATTACCCGGGTTGATGGCTGCGTCTGTTTGGATAATGTCGCCCGCGGAAAAGAAATTCCCGCCCGGCGCGGCGTTCAAAGATTCCAGCACCCGCCCCTTCGCTGAAACGATCCCGACGGTCATGGTGCCGCTCAACCCAAAAGGATTGCCAATCGCAACCACGAACTGGCCGACCTTGACCTGTGAGGAATCGCCCAACACCAGGGGGTAAAGCCGTTCGGGGGGCACGTCCACTTTCAGGATCGCCAGATCGGAATCCGGGTCCGTGCCCAACACTTCGCCGCGCACCTTGAGGCCGTCCGGGAAATCCACTTCCAACTCGGTGGCCCCTTCGATCACGTGGAAGTTGGTAACGATGTATCCTGCTTTGTCGATCACAAATCCTGAGCCAAGCCCACCGCCCTGCTCCGAAAGGATGCGGATGGAAACCACGCCGCGGCTGGCCTGCTCGTAGAGGTCGACCAAACTGTCCGGGGGGAGGAAGACGGGTTGGGCGGAGGGGGTGTTGTCTGTGTTTTGGTCTGTGGGGAGGGGTGTGTCTGCGGGTGATTCGGGGGGTTGCGCCTCAATGACCGTCAGGGTCGCCGTCTGTTCGGGCTGCGTGAGGGGAACATTCGTTATCGCCGCGCAGGCTAAGGTAAGGATTCCCAAAATAACCGCGGCCAAGAAAGGTTTTGCAAGAGGTAATGTGGGGGGAGCGTGGTTGTTCATAAGCGCATCTGGTATAGTATGCTTGCATTCGGTTAAAATTCGATGGGGTAGGATTGTATGCCTATGGGTGAGAGCAAGTCAAGCGCGACCTTTCTACTCTCATTGAATTTTAACGCACATGGATGTGCCGGGAACATGAAGAGATGTCTTTTTCCCGGATGGCCGCCATCTTTTCCGAACGAACACATGAATTCATCGTGTATCTCTATCGCCGTTTTTATGTAATCGTGCTATCATAAATCTACGTGGAACGGTTTTCAGTATCCAATCACACTTCAGGCAAGTAATTGCCGCCCAGCAAACAACACATGGCTATACCATCATGTCCGATCTAAAAGAACGAATTCTGATTGTCGAAAGCGATCCGATCACGCGTGATCTGATCGCGCGCCAGTCGCTACAGCCACTCGGCTACCGGGTGAAAACCGTGGCGTTAGCCAGTGAGGCCATCCTCGAACTGCCAAAATTCGCGCCCCATATTCTGATTTGCGATCTGGAACTGCCGGACCTCAGCGGGAAGGATTTGCTGGTGGCCATGAATTCCCAGGGGACGGAAATTCCGGTGGTTTTGATTGCCAAAAGGGGAATGGAAATGGACATTTTGCAGGCTTTTCGCCTGGGCGCTTCGGATTATCTTTTCAAACCCATCCGGGAGGCCGAGGTAGTCTCCGCGGTGGAACGGGTGCTTACCACCGTACGAGCCAGGGCGGAACGGCACAAGCTGGCCGAAAAATTAAAGCGGGCCAACCACGAGTTGCAGCAACGCATCCGTGAGTTGTCCACCATCCTGGCAATTGGGAAAGCGGTCACTTCGATCACCAACCAGCAGGTGCTTTTCAAGAAGATCATCGAGGGGGCGATTCTGGTCACCAACGCGGATGCAGGCTGGTTTCTGCTGCGCGAGGAGCGGCGCAACACGCTCGTGTTGCGGGCTTACCACAATCTGCCAGACGCACTGATGCAATACGTCAACAAACCCCTGGACGATGGTATCAGCCCGCTGGTTGCGCTCTCGGGGGAACCATTGTCGATTCATGGGGAACCCATCAAGCGGTTCAAGATCTCCCAGTTCGGCAATGCCGCGCTGGTGGTGCCGGTGAAAGCGCAAAAACAAGTCATCGGGCTGATTGTGGTCATCCGCGGCAAGCCCATTCCTTTTTCCAAGAACAACCAATCGCTGCTGGAGGCCGTGGCAGATTACGCGGCCATCTCTTTGGTGAACGCGCGGTTGTTCCGCGCGCTGGAAGAAAGGGCTGCCAGGCTGCAAAAAGAGGTCGAAAAGGCTTCGGGGTAAAAGGCCTGTTGGAACGCGGTAATGCGTAGAGCGTACCCCCCTGGAGGGCTAAAAGCGCATCCCGCGCTGAAAACCCGGCACCCGCGGCCGGGGCGCGAGGCGTTGCCGCCAGCCGCTGTAACGGCTGTCCAGCTCTACACTGAGCTTCATCCAATCCGGGACAACGAGCACAAAACCAGGGGCTTCTGGAAAAAGCATAAACCTGGGAAAAAACAGCTTCAACACCCAGGGCGGGACCGGATAACTCCGCAACCTGACAACCACCACGGTCTCGCCGATAAAGGGATCGAGGTACGTGCGGTAGGCCCACGACAACCGGTCAAAGGGTACGATCATGCGAAACTCTATCGAGCGCACCTCGACAATGCGGCGGTAAGATGTTTTTAGCCGGAAAAATGGGGTGGCAATCAGCAAATGGTCCTCATTGGGCTGCACGAAACTCAAAAAACGAGCTACAAAAGCAAAGATGCCCACTCCCAGGCTGAGCACCGCGGCGAGCAAAACGAGCGTTTCCACCAGGCCGGGGCGGTAGAACAGCGTAAAATCCCGGCCATACCACCACAAAGCAAACAACACCAACCCCAGCAAAACCGTGATGCCCCACAAACGGTCCATCGTGCGGCGGTACAACAAGAGGGGGTGCCGCTTCCCGCGCTTTCTTTGCTTCTTACTCATTCACATAATCCAGTTTGGCCAGGGAGGCCGCCACGCGTTTCAGGCCGACTTTCTCGAAGAAAATGTCCACGGTCTCATCGCCGTCCTGCCAGCGGCTGTTGAGCACCATGCCCTCCCCCCACAGCGGGTGGCGCACCTTCATACCGGCCTGGTAG
>JALUWE010000364.1 GCA_027019845.1 Anaerolineales bacterium
GGGCATCGCCAGCCGCATCGAAGACCGCGACGAACGCCTCATCGGCATTGCCAACGGTGGCACCGCCTACGGCGTCAACGCCGATGACGGCAACCTCAACTACGACAAGGGCGTCTACAGCAACATCGCCAAGATGACCTCAGAGATGGAACTGAACTACCGCAACTATGGGGGTTTTATTCGCGTCACCGCGTTTTACGACTATGCCAACGAAAAGAGTGACCGCGACAGAACCCCGTTGAGCGAAGACGCCAAGGAGCTGCTCGGCAGCGACATTGATCTGCGCGATGCCTACCTGTGGGCACTTTTTGATGTGGCCGACAAGCCTGCTGAAGTCCGTATCGGCAACCAGTTGCTAAGTTGGGGGGAAAGTACTTTCATCCAGAACAGCATCAACGCCATCAACCCGGTGGATGTCAGCAAGGCCCGCGTTCCGGGTGCCGAGCTGCGTGAGGTGCTGCTGCCTATCCCGATACTCTCCGCCTCTCTCGCCACCACGGAAAACACCAATATCGAGCTGTTTTATCAGTTGAAGTGGGAAAAAACCGAGGCAGACCCGGTGGGATCCTACTACGGCGTCAATGACTTTGCCCCCGCTGGCGGGGAGCGGGTAATGCTGGGCTGGGGGGCCGTCCCTGACACCGTCTCTGCCGATTTTATTATCACCCCTCCGGCGACCACAGGCGTGGTGGCTCGCGGCCCCGACCAGGAGGCTAAGGACAGCGGCCAGTTCGGCGCTGCATTTCGCCTTTACGCCCCGCAACTCAACGATACCGAGTTTGGCCTTTACTTCATTAACTACCACAGCCGCCTGCCACTCATCGGTGCAAAAACAGGCACCGCTGCGGCAGCGGCTGGCGTTGACCCCAACGGCCTCAGCTATGTACAAACCGCCCGTTACTTCATCAGCTATCCGGAAGACATCCAGCTCTTTGGCCTTAGCTTCAACACCGATATAGGACGCTCCGGCATCGCCCTGCAAGGCGAAATTTCCTACCGCAAGGATGTGCCGCTGCAAATCGATGATGTAGAGATCCTCTTTGCTGCCCTAGGCGCACAAGATAATCTCAGCCCCGGCAACACGGGCGCGGCAGCGCTGGCCAGCGCTGGCCAACTCGGCCTGGTGCCCTTTGAAACCACCATCCCCGGTTTTATTCGCAAAGATGTCTCCCAGGCACAAATGACCATCACCAAAGTCTTCGGGCCCGCCCTGGGGGCAAACACCACGGTATTGCTGGGGGAAATCGGCGTCACTCATGTTGTTGATATGCCCAGCAAAGACGTGCTGCGCCTCAATGGACCTGGCACATTCATCAGTGGTAACCAAGCGCTGGCCGCAGTTCACTATGGTGAATTTGAAAGCGCCGACCGCTTTGCCGATGCCACCTCCTGGGGCTACCGGCTACTCACCCGCATGCAGTTCGATAACGCCTTTCGCTCCATCAACCTGGCACCGCGCATTGTCTGGCAGCACGATGTAAACGGCATCTCCCCCGGCCCGGCGGGTAACTTTCTCGAAGGCCGCCGAGCTCTCACTCTCGCCCTGGGGGCTACCTACCAAAACACCTATTCGGCCGACCTGAGCTACACCCGCTACAGCGGTGCAGGCCGCTACAACCTGATCAACGACCGCGACTACGTTGCCCTCAATATTAAATACTCGTTCTAAGGAGAGACGTCATGGCAAAGCACTCTGTATCCAACCCCCTCGCCTTGCTCATCGGCGCACTGGCTCTGACAACGATGGCCACCACAGGCTGGGCTGAAGTCAGCGCTGAACAAGCCGCCCGCCTCGGCGCAGACCTCACCCCGCTGGGGGCAGAAAAGGCAGGCAATGCCGAGGGCACCATTCCTGCCTGGACCGGCGGCATTACCCAAGCACCGGCCAACTACACGCCGGGCGACCATCATCCCGATCCCTATGCCGATGACGCCGTGGAGTTCACCATTACGAAAGCCAACATGGCCCAGCATGCCGACAAACTCAGCGCTGGCCACAAGGCCATGCTGGAGACCTATGACAGCTTTAA
>JALUWE010000365.1 GCA_027019845.1 Anaerolineales bacterium
GACCAATAAGACCAATAAGACCAATAAGACCAATAAGACCAATAAGACCAGTAAGACCAGTAAGACCAGTAAGACCAGTAAGACAACTCAGACAACTCAGACAAATCAGACCAATCAGACGAGTAAGACAAATCAGACCACCTTGTCTACCCGTTTACGTGCGGGGTGTACATTCTCGTTCCCGATGCTCAGGGCTTGCGCGGCGCGGTGGGCGGCCTGAATGCAGGCTTGTTTCTCTTCTGCGCTCATCTGGCTGGTGAAGCCCAGCACGGTGATGGCCGCGACCACGCCCTCGAGGCCGCGGATGGGCGCGGAGACGCCCCAGACGCCTTTGAGGTACTCTTCGGTGTCGTCCACCGCATAGCCCTGGGAACGGGTCAGGGCGAGTTGGGCTTTGCAGGCCGCGGGGTCGGTGATGGAGGTTTCGGTGAATGCCTGCAAGCCGGGGGAGGCCAGCAGGCGGTCCACTTCAGCCTCCGGCATCCAGGCCAGGAAGGCGCGGCCAAAGCACCCGGCGCAAAACGGCAGCCGCTGGCCGATGGTGGCGGTGACTTTCATCTCGCCCGCGGGTTCGGCTTTGTCGATGATGGTGATGCCGTCGTTTTCGAAGACGCCCAGCAGCACGGTCTGGCCGGTAGTGCGCATCAGGTCACGCAGCGCGCTGCGGGCGAGTTGGAGTACATCGCGATGGGCGCGGGCCAGGTAGCCCAGTTCGATCAGCCCTGGGCCGAGGCGGTATCTGCGGGTGGCCGGGTTGCGCTCCAGGAAGCGGTGCTCGGCCAGGGTGTGGAGGATGTTGTGCGCGGTGCTCTTGTTGATGCCCAACCGCTGGCTGAGTTCGGAGACGCCGTATTCGGTCTGGCCGTCTTTGAAAGTGTTGAGGATGCGCAGGGCACGGTCCACTGCGGGCACGGTTTTAGTCATCGCGTTTTTTGTGGGGAACGATGTTCTCTACAGGGTATTATGTGCGAAAACAGGGAGCTTGTCAATGTGTTGGGTAGAGGGCCGCTTGCCGGTGAATCAAAACTGCTCCCCACCGCTCGCGCGGACAAGGAGCAGTTCTCTATTTCCATTCTCCATCCTTCGACTACGAGCGGCCGGAGTTCGGTACGAACTCTCCCCGCCCTCCGCTCAGGATGCAATCCCTATCTCTATCCCTATCCCATCCCTATCCCTATCCCTATCCCTATCCCTATCTCTATCCCTATCCCTATCCCTATCCCATCCCTATCCCTCTATCCCCATTCCCTATTCCTGGCGTACTACGATGGGGAGGTAAACGCTCAACGGCTCCACAGTGATGGTGACGGTATCGGTACTGCTCAGGCCGAAGGGGTCCTCAACAGTCAGGGTGAAGGTGAGCACGCCGATGGTGGGGGGTGCGGTGAAGGTGGGGGAGACGGTATTGGGGTTGTTGATGGTGACGGGATCGCCGCCGGTTTGTGTCCACTGGTAGGTGAGGGGGTCGCCGTCGGGGTCGCTGCTGGCGGAGGCGTCCAGGGTGACGAGGTCGCCGGTGTGGACGGTTTGGGGTGCGCCTGCGTCTGCGGTGGGGGGCTGGTTTAGGAAGAATTCGTCGATACCGATGTCGAAACCGTTGCCACGCGGCCGGGGTTCGCCGTCGATGTCAATCGTTACGCCTGCGTCCACCCCGGCATCGATGGCCGCGGAGCCCACTCCCAGGTGGTAATTCCACACGGCGGGGTCGATGAAGTTCGGGTTTGAATATACGTTGATCGTGCCGGTAAAGATCGCGCCGGTCCCGGCGGTATTGGTGATGTTGGCATACCACAAGGTGGCTTCCAGGGTGGCGGTGCTGGTGCTGGTGACGAAGATGCCCACGCTGTTCCCGGCGATGATGGTGTTGGTCAGGCCGAGCGTAGTGCTCATGCCGACGTATACACCCTGACCTGCGCCGGTGTTGTCGGCGATGGTATTGTGCAGCAACTGGCCGGATGAGCCGGTAGCCCACAACCCGCCGCCCTGGGTTTGTGCATGGTTGCCGGCGATCAGGTTGTTGATCATGATGAATGGATCGCCGATCAGCACGTACACGCCTCCACCGTTGCCGTTAATGGTGTCGCTGATGGTGGTGGTAGCTGTGTTGCTGATGATGATGTTGTTCTGCAAGGTGGCGTTTCTGAACAGGAAGATGCCGCCGCCGAACCCGGCGGAGGTGAGGCTGGCGATGTTGTTTTGCACTGTATTGGCCGTTACGGTGGCGTTGGCAGCGAACAGATACATGCCGCCTCCGCGCCCTTTTTCCGCGGTGCTGCCGATATTGCCTCGCACGGTGTTGTTCAGCAGGGTAGATGTGCCCTGCACGATGGTCAATCCACCGCCGAAGCCGTTGTCGGCTGTGCTGGCTGTGTTGCTAAGGATGGTGTTATTGACGAGTGTGCTCTCGCTGGATTGCACGTATATCCCGCCGCCAAAGGCCCGGGTAATGGTGCTGCCTGTATTGAGCGTGATCAGGCTGTTGCTGATGGTAAGCGTAGCGGTGTACGCGTACACGCCGCCGCCTGCGTCGGTTCCCGAAAGGCCGCCGCCTAATCCGCTGGCATCCCCGCCGGTGATGCGCAGCCCGACGATGGTCGCCGTGATCTGGCTGGGGATGACCAGCACACGGCCCATCCCCTGCGCGTCCAGCGTGGTTGGCTGGGTGAGGGGATACGCCTCGTTCCAGTTAGTGGTAGTGTAGCCGCCGCGCACGGTCACACTCTGGCTGATGTAGGCTACCTGGGTGATTCCGTTACGGGCCTGTACGCCGGTGTACGTCCCGCTGGCGAGGAGGATTTCGGAGCCTGGCTGGGATTGGTCTATGGCATGTTGCAGCGTGGCGCACGGATTGGCCGAATCGCTGCAATCGTTGCCCGCATCGTTGCCAGTCGGAGCAACATAGAGAAGAAGGTGGCTGCCTGCTTGTGTCGGGGTGATACTGCTGCCCAACAGCCATAAGGCAGCAAACACAAGCGCAGCCAGCAGACTGCCAGCCGCCAACAGAGTTCGTCGGAAAGTGGGGATAGCGTTCATTTTTTCTCCTGATCAGGGTACTCTTACTTCTCAGATGCTCTCTTCTCAGCGTATTGGGGGGTTTTTGAGTCATGCAAAGCGAGAGACAATTCAGACCGATTTTTCTTTGTGCAATAGGGCGGTCCTATTGTGCGGATATGTTTTATGCCAAATTATAGATAGCAAAAAAGGGAAAGGAAACCCCCTGAATGGGGGAGGCAAGGGAAAATCGAAGCTTGCAACTTGACACCGATTATCCCGAATGATATAAAAGATACTAACCGGTAGGTATTTATTGGGGTGCTGAGGCACCAGGCTGTGGTTGCAAGTCGAACGTGGAGTGGAGCCGTCGAACACCGATCCCCAGCATCAGACATCCGAATCGAATACCTGCCTCCCCTCCTGACGCGCCTTTCTCTCAGGCGGTATCCCCATGTACGCCAAGTCCGCCACCACGATCAGCAACATCCTGGAAGCCGCCCAAAGTCTGTTTCTGGTCAAAAACTATACCGATGTGTCTATGGCCGAAATAGCGGCCGCGGCCCAGGTGACCAAAGGCGCGCTGTACCATCATTTCAGCAGCAAGCAAGAACTCTATCTGAAGATGATGCACGACTACCTGGCGGAACAGCAGCGGCTGTTTCGCGCCGCGGTCGAATCCGGCGGCAACTGCCGGGCGCGGCTGCGTCATCTGACCCTCAGTTTTCTGGAATTGCCCCCCGGGAAACGCAACCTGATGAAGCTCGTGCGCCGCGACATCAACGTTTTCAAAGACCCGCAACGCGGGCAACTGGTGCGCGCTTACCAGGCCGCGCTGCCCGAACAAGTCGAAGCCATTTTGCGTGATGGGCTGCGCGACGGCGAATTGAAGCCCACCGACGCGCGGCTGTTGGCCTGGGAGTTCGTCGCCCTGGTCGAAGTCGCGCTGGCGCCCTATGCCCAACGCGTGCTCGGCAGCGCGGACCGGGTGGCCGACTTCGTTCTGGGGCTGTTTTTCGATGGCGCGGCCGGACGTGGAGAGTGGTCCGCTCGGATGACTACGTAACCCGGCGCGCAGGAAGGGGAACGTTAGCACGTTGAACCAACCAACCAAGAACACCGACGAGGAAGCATAATGGCACAAATGTACATCAACGGCGAATGGGTGGATGCCCAGAGCGGCGAAACCTATGAAATCCGCAATCCGGCCAACCGCGAAGTGGTGGACACCGTCCCCCTCGGCGGGGAAGCCGACGCGCGGGCCGCGGTGCGCGCCGCGCAGCGCGCTTTTCCCCAGTGGGCCGACAAATCCCCAGACGCGCGCGCCGAACTGCTGCGCAAAGGCATCGAGGCCGTCCGGGAGCACGCCAAAGAGATCGCCGCGCTGCTGACCGCGGAGCAGGGCAAGCCCTTGTTCGAGGCCCACGGCGAACTCAACCACTTTTTGCACGGCATGGAATTCTACGCCGGGCTGGCCAGCAAAATCCGCGGCGCGCAGGTGCCCCTGCCCGACACGCTGAGCAAACACGCCTACGGACTGGTGGTCAAACGCCCGGTGGGCGTCTCGGTCGGCATTGTCCCCTGGAATTTCCCGCTGACCCTGATGGGCACCAAAGTCGGCCCGGCCCTGATCGCCGGCAGCCCGATCATCATCAAACCTGCGGAAACCACCCCGTTGGCGACCCTCAAGGTCATCGGCCTGCTCAACGAGGCCGGGCTGCCCCCCGGCGTGTTGCAATGCGTCACCGGCCCCGGGCCCACCGTCGGCGAGGCCCTGGTGTGCGACCCCGCGGTGCGCCGCGTCGCGTTGACCGGCTCCTCCGAAACCGGCCGCCGCGTCATGCAGCTGGCCGGGCCGGATTTCAAACGCGTCACCCTCGAGCTGGGCGGCTCGGACCCCATGATCGTCTGCCCGGACGCCAACATCCGCAAAGCCGTGAGCGGCGCGGTGATCGGTCGCTACTGGAACGCGGGCCAGCAATGCCTGGCCGTCAAGCGGCTCTACCTGTTCGAAGACATCTACGACCAGTTCATGGACGGCCTGCTCAAGAAAGTCGGCAACTACCGTGTCGGAGACCCCACCACCCGGCCCGAAAAACCCTTCATCCGCATGGGGCCGTTACACACCGCGCGCCAGCGCGAGGAAGTCGAGGCCCAACTGGCCGACGCGCTCGACAAAGGCGCCCGCCTGCTGATCGGCGGCAAACGCCCCGACGATCCCGCGCTGCAAAATGGCTTCTTCTTCGAGCCTGCCGTCGTGGTGGACGTGCCCCGCGACAGCAAACTGGTCACCGAAGAGGTCTTCGGCCCGGTGCTGCCGGTCTGGAAGGTCAAAAGCCTGGACGAGGCCATCGAGCTGGCCAACGACTCCCCCTGGGGCCTGGGTTCGTCCATCTGGACGCAGAACATGGCCTGGGCCAACCGCGCCATCCGCGAGATCGAGGCCGGTGTGACCTGGGTCAACCAGATTCACTTCGGCTACGACGAGCTGCCCTTCGGCGGCGTGAAAGCCTCCGGCATCGGCCACGAACACGGCCCCGAAGCGGTGGACTACTACCTGGAAAACAAAGGCGCGGTCTTCGGCGGGCTGGATTGGTAGTGGTCTGATTAGTCTGATTAGTCTGATTAGTCTGATTAGTCTGAGTGGTCTGAGTGGTCTGAGTGGTCTGAGTGGTCTGAGTGGTCTGAGTGGTCGCACTCGTTGCGCGGGAGAAGATAGACAAGTACGACAAGTAGGACAAGTACGACAAGTACGACAAGTACGACAAGTAAGACAAGTAAGACAAGTACGACAAGTAAGACAAGTAAGAAAGGAATTCCCCCATGTCCCAACCCGTAGTCACCTTCTCCAAACAAGGCGCGCTGGGCTACATCACCCTCGACCGCCCGCCCGCCAACAGTTACGAAATCAACTTCATGCGCGACCTGGACGCGGCCATCACCGCGGCAGACGCAGACCCCGAAGTGCGCACCGTGATCGTGCGCAGCGCGTCCGAACGCTTTTTCTCCGCCGGTGCGGACATCAAAGCCTTCATGGCAAACGACACCGCGGCCAACATGGAGATGATCCGCTTCGCGCACCGCACGCTGGACAAGATCGCGGCCAGCCGCAAAATCTTCATCGCGGCCATCCGCGGCCACGCGCTGGGCGGCGGGCTGGAGATCGCGCTGGCTTGCGATCTGCGCTTCGCGGCGGAAGGCAGCTACAAGCTCGGCCTGCCCGAAGTCACCCTCGGCCTGCTGCCCGGTAACGGCGGCACCCAACGGCTACCGCGCTTGATCGGGGCCAACAAAGCCCTGGAACTGATGATCACCGGCGAGCGACTCAACCCCGATCAAGCCTACGCGCTGGGCATCGTCAACCGGCTGATCCCGGCGGACGAATTCGAAGCCGAGACCGAGGCCTATGCCACCCAACTGGCACACAGCGCGGTGCTCGCCGTCGGCGCCATCAAGCAGGCCGTGTACCAGGGCATGTCGCTGAATTTGAGCGACGCCCTGGCCCTGGAACGCGACCTGATCGAAACCCTTTTCGGCACCGAAGATGCCAAAGAGGGGTTCACCGCGTTCGCAGAAAAACGCGCCCCGGTCTACAAAGGAAAATAGCACCGGGCGCTGAACAGTTCTCTGATCCATTCGCGCCATTCCATGCCGCGTCTCCAAACATCCGGGTAAAACCCCAGAAAGGATGAGCTATGGCAGCCGTTCATCTGGTCTCCGAAGACCAACTCAAAAACCGCCTCCAGCAGGGCCGGCTGGTCGAGTCCATCGACCAGATGAGTCCCATCTACCTGGAGGGCATGAAGCGCATTCTGACCGTCTCCGCAGACACCGAGCTGATCAGCGCACCGGCCTACTACCTGGCCGCACAGGACGCGCCCTCCACCAACGCCTTCGTCTCCGCCATGGGCATCATCCAGGACGAACTCGGCCACGCCCACATCGCTTACCGCATGTTGGAAGACCTGGGAATCAGCAAAGAAAAACTGGTCTACGAGCGCAAGCCCGAAGAATTCAAATACCCCTACGCGTTCGATGTGCCGCTGGAGACGTGGACCGAACTGGCCGTTGCCAACGCGCTGTATGACCGCGCCGGTTTCGTGCTGCTGGGCGACGTGTTCAAACACGGCAGCTTCGGCCCCTGGAAACGCGCCCTGGCCAAGGTGGACAAAGAGGAAAACTTCCACCTGCGCCACGGCGAAACCTGGATGCGCAAGATCAACGCCCGCCCCGGAGGGCACGAGGAACTACAACGCGCGGTGGACTGGATGTTCCCCCTCACTGTCGAGTGGTTCGGCCTGCCGGACAATCTCAAACGGCACACCGAACAAATCGAATATGGCTTCAAAGGCAGCACCAACGACCAGTTGCGCCAGCAATGGATGAGCACCGCCGTGCCCTTCCTGGAGGAACTGGGACTGGACGTGCCCGCCCACTACGACCCGGCCAGCAAACAATACGTGCTCGATTTCCCCTTCCCCAGCCGCTTCATCGCCGAGGAAAAACGCTGGCTGTTCGAGGAGGGCCAGATCACCTGGGACCAGGTGCTGGAACGCTGGAAGCAGCGCGGCCCGATGAACCAACAATTCGTGGCGAGCATCCAGCGCGGGCGCCAGCAGCTGTACCATGTCCAGGCTGATCTGACCTGGCGGGAGATCGTGCAATGAGCAGCCCGCCCCCCACCCCCAACTGGATCGCGGCGGCCAAAGCCCGCGCCACCCCGGTAGAGGCGCGCCTCTGGCAGGCCCTGGAAGAAGTCACCGACCCGGAATTCCCGGTCAGCGTGGTGGACATGGGGTTGATCTACGGCCTGGAACTGCGCGGCAGCACCGCGCACGTGCAACTCACCTTCACCGCCATGGGCTGCCCGTGCATGGAATTCATCATCGAAGACATCCGCGAGCGGCTGCTGCAAGAGCCGGAAGTGGAATCCGTCGATCTGCAGATCGTGTGGGACCCGCCCTGGACCCGGCAGCGGCTCTCCCCGCGCGCGGTCGAAAAACTCAAAACCTGGGGAGTGAGCGCATGACCGAGCTGCCCGCCCGCACGCCCGAAGGCGAGGTCTACGAAGTCTTCGCCAAATTCAAACCCGAAGAACCGCTCCACCACGTGGGCAACGTGATCGCAACCCATCCCGAGCTGGCCAGCGTGTATGCGGCCACGCTGTATAACGAGTGGACCTGGAGCGAAATGATCATCGTCCCCCGCCGTGAGATCGTCACCCTGATCGAACCGGCCTGACCCGCACCTGCCATGACCAACGCCCAAACTTTTCACCTCTACGGACGCAAGAGCTACGACCAACCCCTCGAACACGTGGGCGATCTCAGCCTCGAAACAAGCGACACCCTCCAGGCAGCCGCCCAACAAACCGCGACCGGGCAGCCTTGGGTGGAACTGATCGCCTTCCCGGCCCGGGCCGTCATCCGGGTCATCCCCCAGGAGGAAGACTGATGCCCACCACCACCGCCCCCCTCCGGCAGGCCACGGACCTGGACGCGCCCCTGGCACAGGCCCTGCTGGCCTGGGGCCTCTCCCTGGCCGACACCAAACACAAAATCGGGCTGCGCATCTCCCAATGGGTCAACCCCGCCCCGGCGTTGGAAGCCGCGGTGGCCGCCGCGGCCCTCACCCAAGACGAACTGGGGCACGCCCGCAGCCTGTTCGCCATGCTGCGCACCTTCCCGCACGCACCCGCGGAACTGGGCGCAGAAGCGGACCTCAAAAAGCGCACCGCGTTCTACTACCCCCGCCTGCTGGACGCGCCCTGGCAAACCTGGAGCGAGGTGATCGCCGTGCTCGCGCTGCTGGATGCGGCCCTCTCCATCGTGTTCGAGGCCACCCGCGAGTCGCAGTTCGCGCCGCTGCGCCAGCGCGCGGCCAAGATTTTGCAGGAGGAACGCTTCCATCGCGTCTTCGCCAACAGTTGGTTTGCCCGTCTCGCCGCGGACTTGCCCACCCGCGAAACGTTGCTGGCGGCGGTGGCGCGGGTGTGGCCGGTCGCGCTGGCCTGGTTCGGCCCGGACGACGACCCCGCGGCCACGCTGCTGCACCAGGCCGGAATCCTGAGCCGCTCCCCCGCAGAACTGCGCGATCAATGGCTCTCCCAGGCCGCCGCGCTGCTGGAGAAAAACCACTGCCCCCTGCCCGCGCCGGAGATCGACTGGGGCCGCTGGGACCAACGCCGCCGGGATGTTCAGAGGTTGTAGAAATCTAGGAAATCTAGGAA
>JALUWE010000366.1 GCA_027019845.1 Anaerolineales bacterium
TTTTGCAATCTGTGTAAGCTCTGTAAGTAAAAGACGAATGTTAACGAACCTGCCCCGCCATCACTTACTCCGTGACTACTATCCTTTGCCGAATGGGAGTGCGTTGCCAACCGCGGGGCTGGCAATGTGCACTACACAACCGCGGCCTTCCCGCGCCACACCCGCCTGTTGATGTTTGCAGGCAAAAATCGGCACTTTTTCGGCAAAAATAGGAGACGGGATTGGGGTAAGATAACGAAAAGCAGTGTGTCGATAAAAGTTTTGGGGGGGAAATGGGCATAATGTTAACAAATGGAGAGGTGATGGTTTCGAGAACCACACGAAAGGCCGGATTGCCGCCAGCCTGACACGCAGGACATGTCTCAGCGCAGGGGTCTATGGTCTGCGGGCTTTGTGTAATTTGCCGGTTGAGCAGTTACAAGGAGGATAAAGGATGACAAAGCAAAGCAATTTCCGAGATGGGGTAGTTGCCCTGTTGATTGTGGTTATGTTTCTGATAATTGCCAAAGCGGTGGTAGTGCAGGGCAGTGCATTGATGCTACCCCAGCCGCGAGAAGCACCGGTAGAGACGGCCGGCATGGCATCCCTCGAGGCTTCTTATGGATGGATGCCCCCATATCCCGGATTGATCGAGAGGCTGATACGAGAGGGTAAACCGCTACCGCCCTTTATTACCAATCCTGATTTCTTCAGGGCGAAAGGGATCAATCAGGGTGCTGGGATGCCAGCGGGGCCTGCTTCAGAGGAGATGGCATCACGCTTCTCAGCGGAAGATAAATGGCAAGAGGCCGAAGGCCCTTTCGCTGTTCTACCAGGCGAAGCGTCACCCTATCCGGTATCTCAACCACGCCTCCAACCCAGTGGCAACTTCAACGCCCTGGCGCTGCTGGTTGATTTCAGCGACAATCCATCTTCGGTGGCTGCCAATTTCTTCGATCAATTGATCTATGGGGCTTCAGGCAACTCGGTTCGGGTTTACTACGAAGAAGTCTCCTATGGTACCTTGACACTCGTCACGCTGAACTTGCCTGGTTCCACCGGTTGGTACACTGCGCCCAACACATACGCTTACTACACGAATGGAAATTATGGTTTTGGCCCTTACCCCCAAAACGCCCAACGGCTGACCGAGGATGTGGTGTATCTGGCCGATCCCTATGTGGATTTTTCGCAATATGATAACAACTCCGACGGTTACGTGGACGCGCTCTTTATTATCCATGCGGGTCCGGGGGCCGAATTCACAGGCAACCCCAACGACATTTGGTCGCATAAATGGTCTACGGCCAACCCCCCTCTGGTAGACGGTGTTTACGTGACGAATTATTCGACAGAACCGGAATACTGGAGCATCCCCGGTGATATGACCATTGGCGTTTATGCGCATGAGCTGGGCCATGTTTTTGGCCTGCCCGATCTCTACGACTACGGCGGGGACTCGGCAGGCATTGGAAGGTGGAGTTTGATGGCCAGCGGTTCATGGAACGGCCCTCTTGGAAGTTCACCCGCGTATCTGGATGCCTGGAGCAGAGTCCAGCTTGGTTTCGTTACCCCTGTCACAGTCACTACTAGCACCACGGCAATCATCAACAGCGCAGAGATGACCAGCACGAACAGCGTCTACTATGTGTGGAACAACGGTGCGCCGAACAACGAGTATTTCCTGGTGGAGAATCGCCAGCAGGTGGGCTACGACGCATATCTTCCCGGCAGCGGGCTGCTCATCTGGCATGTGGATGAGAACATGAGCTCCAATAGCGAACAATGCACCGACCATCAAAACAGCAATTGTCCTTTACACTTCAAGGTGGCGTTGGAACAAGCCGACGGCAACTTGGACCTGGAATGGGGCAATAACTCTGGTGATGCCGGTGACCCTTACCCCGGTACGAGCAATAACCGTACTTTCGACCTGAATTCTATTCCCAACAGTGGTTCTTATGCCAATTCTTTCTCGACGGTCAGGATATCCAATATCAGCGACTCAGGCATAACCATGACGGCGGAGATAGCAGTAGTCGCAGACTACGGTGTCCTCCTTATGCCTTCGGAACAAGAGGGGTACGGGAACGCCGGTGAGGTTGTCACTTACACAGAACAGGTTGTGAATTACGGTGCCAACACAGATAGTTACACCCTGACCCTTTCCGGCAATGCCTGGTCAACCACCCTCTGGGACGCCTCTTTCACCACGCCGATTAGCAATACGGGCGTCATTGTCCCCGGTGACTCTATCACGATCGGAGTTCAGGTGGCGATTCCAGCCGGGGCGGGCAGCGGCGATATGGATACCGTCGTACTACAGGCCACATCCGTGGCCAGCCCTACCATCACGGATACGGCTAAGCTTACCACTGCTGTGCTATGCAGCCCAAGTTTGACGTTCAGCGGTCAGTCGCCACAAACCACAGGCGATCTGGACGACATCTACAATTACGTAGGGCAGAAATTCACCTACGTATACATCTACGCCAACAGCAGCGACAACGATACGTTGGACGTCACCGTATCCGGCTATGATCCCAACAGCGGTATGTGGCAGACCATCGCCCAGCAGTTTAGCGGCGGTAGCGGCGTGATCATTGACCAATCTTTTATCCCACCAACTTACACCCAGGTGCGGGTGGAGATGGACGACTGGGAAAATAACGACCTGATCTACTACGATTACCAGTTCATCGTTTGCCGCGAACCAGCGGTTGCGCTCGATCCACCTACTCAAACGGGCTTTGTCCCTTCCGGCTCGACGATCACTTATACCCAGACGCTCGTCAACTACATGATGAGCGCGGACAGCTTCGACCTCCAGGCTACCGCCAACACCTGGCCCACCACCTTCTGGGACGGGGCAACCCAGATCACCAACACCGGCGTACTGGCCGACTTGCAGCCCTTTACCTTCACCGTCAAAGTAGAGGTACCGGCTAACGCGAATGAAGGAGATGTGGATGTGGCCACAATTCAAGCCACATCGCTCATATCTCCCAGCATCAGTGCCACAGCTACGCTTACTACCACTGTGCTATGCAGCCCAAGTTTGACGTTCAGCGGTCAGTCGCCACAAACCACAGGCGATCTGGACGACATCTACAACTACGGAGGGCAGAAATTCACCTACGTATACATCTACGCCAACAGCAGCGACAACGATACATTGGACGTCACCGTATCCGGCTATGATCCCAACAGCGGCATGTGGCAGACCATCGCCCAGCAGTTTAACGGCAGTAGCGGCGTGATCATCGACCAATCCTTTATCCCACCAACTTACACCCAGGTGCGGGTGGAGGTGGACGATGGGGAAGATAACGACCTGATCTACTACGATTACCAGTTCATCGTTTGCCGCGAACCAACGGTTGCGCTCGATCCACCCACCCAAACGGGCTTTGCCTCTTCCGGCTCGACGATCACTTATACCCAGACGCTCGTCAACTACATGATGATCGCGGACAGCTTCGACCTCCAGGCCATCGCCAACACCTGGCCCACCACCTTCTGGAACGGGGCAACCCAGATCACCAACACCGGCGTATTGGCCGACTTGCAGCCCTTTACCTTCACCGTCAAAGTAGAGGTACCCAGTGGCATCCAGGGAGGGAATAGCGATATCGCGAATATTCAAGCGACCTCCGTTGTCAATCCTGCCATTTCTGCAATTGTCTCTTTGCAAACGGCAATACCCGCTTATCCCTGGGCACAGGTTTTCCAACAACCGTGGGCGCCGGACGGCTCGACCGATGATGAACAGTATCTGGACATCGTGCGCGCTGATGGAATCATCACTGCTCAGATGACCAACGACTTTACATGGTCAGGCGTACCCTCAATAGCTGCCTACCCGCGCGAGGGGATTCCGGTTGCCTGGGATGGGGGGTATTTCTGGAATGGTACTGCTGGTGTCATCAACATCGAATATACCGTCTACGACGTTGATGGCAACCCGGTGCTCCCAACCATTCAGCTATCGGATAACGCTGGTGCCACCATCACCACCTTCGATCTCTACCCCACTCTCGCGGTGGCCCCCACCAACGGAAACACTCTCATATCCTGGCATCGCTACGAGAGCGATGGAATGGGCAACTGGCAATACAACATTTATTACGCTTTGCGTGATAAGGATGGTGCACAGATACTGCCACCCACTGCACTTACCTTCAATACCAACAGCAACGAGCGAGACTACTTCCCTTCGGTGGCTGCTTTTGGTGATGGTAACTTCGCTATCACCTGGACGCATAGGAATGCTCTTGGCGTGGATGATGTCTATTACGCGATTCTGGATAACACAGGCAACATCATTACCTCCCCGATCAACCTGACGAACAACGCTTCATTCGACGACTATGGGCCGCGCGCCAATCGTCTATCCGATGGCAATGTGCTGTTGATGTGGTATAGCTGGGACTGGGTAGTCTACTACACCGTGCTGGATAGTGCCGGTAATGTGGTGTACCCGATCTCTCCTATATCCACCCAATATGCCGCCGGCTTCGGCGACGCGATCGGCCTGCGCAATGGAAATACGATCATCGCCTGGCAACAATGGGGCTACTACCCGAATTGGAGTCCCCAAATTGCTTATGCCGTGTTGAATGATGCATACACCACCACTGTGCCGATCACGATGTCCATGCAGATACTTACCAACACGCTGGAAAGCGACAACTGGAATATTTCTCTGGCTCGCGACGGCAACGACAACGCGGTGTTCACCTGGTCCGATGGGGGCTCCACTATTTACTATGGGGTGGTGGACAACCAGGGTAACATCCTCACCCCGCCAATGCCCTTCCCTATCCAACGGCCCGAGCTAGGTGCTGACATCAATTGGCGAAGTAGTGCCAACGCCAGCCTGCCCTCCCCCCGCCTGGAGGTGATCAAGTCCACGAAAGCGGTGTCGGTGGAGGTCGGCGGCTCACTCACCTATACCATCATAATCAGCAACACCGGAGATGCCGATGCTACCGGTGTGACCATCACCGACACGCTCCCAGCCAACACCACCTTTGTCTCTGCCGACTCCGGCGGCGTTCTGGTTGGAAACCAGGTCCAGTGGACAGGTTTGAGCGTGGGGGCGGGGAGCAGTTTGAGCGTACAATTTGTCGTACAGGTGAGCAACTCCTTACCGGCTGGTAGCACGATCACGAATGAGGACTACGGCGTCAGGAGCGCAGAGATGCCCGTACCGGTAACGGGAGCGCCTGTATCCACTACCGCGGTAATGGGGCAATGGAAGATCTACTTACCCATTGTGCTGAGGTAAAGTTACCAGACCGCCGACAATGTTTTTCGTTCATCTCTCCTACCCGCCAACCACATATCAGAAAACACACCCCGAGGAAGAAAGGCATGAAACCTCCCCACCACCACACCCCTCTCCCCAACATCCTGCTCAACCTCCTCATCATCGTCTCCCTGCTCCCCTGGGGCGCCGCGTTACCGGCCATCGCCTCGGCCCTGCCGCGCACAACAGGGGACACCGGCCTGTACCCTGCCCGCGTGCCCGCCCTTCAACCTCACCCCCTATAAAACCTCCTCCATCCACACCTTCACCTGCCGCGCTTTCCGGTGCCCCAGGGCGGAAAAAATCTCCAGGCTTTTTCGGGCATAACGGAGCGCGGCAGGGGTGTCTTTCCTGGCAAGCGCGGCGCGGGCCAGCCCCCATGAAGCCTCAGCGATCAAAACCTGTTCCCCCATCTCCTCCGCCTCCCGCAGGGCCTGCTGAAAGCACCGCTCCGCGGCGTCCATGTTTTGCCGCGCGTGTTCGCATTCCCCCCTTTTGATCAGGATGTCGATTGCGAACCAGCGGTTGCCCGATTCCTGCGCCAGCGCCGCGCCGGTTTGCAGATGCGCTTCGGCCCGGGCGTGATCGCCGTTTTTGCAGGCCAGCGCGCCGAGCGCGGCATGTAAACCGCACAGATTCCTGGCGTGTTGTATCCGCCGGGCCAACGCCAGCCCCTCATGCAGATAGTCCTCGGCCGCGGTGAAATCCCCGCGTTCAAAAGCCAACTCCCCCAGGTTGCGCAGCAGACTGGCAACGCGCTCGCGGTGGCCGCTGGCACGGGCGTGCTCCAACCCCTCTTGCAGATACGCCTCCGCCGCCTCGAATTCGCCCTGATCGCGCAGCAACGCGCCCAGATTCGCCAGCACAAAGGCCATATTTTCCCGATTCCCGACCTCCCGCGCCACCGCTAACGCCTCCTCATACAGAGCACGCTCCTTGCGCAGATCGCCGCGGCTGGCGGCCACCACCCCCAGGCTGTTCAAGATAGCGATCACGTTCTCGCGATATCCGGCCTGGCGGGCCAGCGCCAGCCCCTCCAGCAAATACCCCTCTGCTGCTTCCATCTCCCCCAAATCCACCGCCAGAGAACCCAGATTCAGCAGCGTGGTGCTGCTAAGGCGGGCATGATCATCCAGTTGGCGGGAAATTTCCAGGCTCTTGAGGTAGAACTCTCGGGCCTCGGCAAAATGTCCCAGATAATCGAGCGCTACGCCCATGCCGCGCAACAGCCGGCAGGCCATTTCGGACGGCCCCTCTGCCTCGAGCAACGCCAGCCCTTGCTGGAAATGGGTTTGGGCCAGCTCGTAGTCGCCTTGCAGGATCGCGATGCGCCCCAGATTATGGCGTGTGGTCAGCAGCGCGGTTTTATCTTCCAGATGGTCTGCGGCCTGACACGCTCTTTGTAACAGGCTCGTGGCTAACGAATATGGCCCGCGGGTTTGCAAATAGTGAAACAACGCGTTCACCCCCCGCGCCAGGGTATGGTACTGCTCGTTCTCATACGCGGCATCCAACGCGGTGAGAACATTTTGCAGATCGGCCTCCAACAGCTTGTGATGTTCCTCGTTCGCCTCCACGAATGCGACGAAATACGCCGCCATTCGTTCTTGGGGGCGCGGGTCTTCGAGGTGTAGCTTGCCGAATTCGGCCAGCGTCTGGTGCATGGAATAACGGCCGGGCCCGGCAGGTTCCAGAATGCCGTATTGGAGCAAGGTTTCGATGGCTTCCGGGGGTTGATCCGCGATGGACAAAGCCGCGGCCTCCGAAAAGGTGTTCGGCTTCGGAGGGATGACAGACAACGCGCACCAGGCCCGCCGCGCGGCCGCGTCCAGCGCGTGGTAGCTGATCCCGATCACGCTGGCAACCGACAATCTGGCCTCCGCCCCCAGCGAGGGCTGCCGCTCCAACGGGGCCTGCGCTTGAGAGAGGGAGAGCCGTTCGCGCTCGTGGCGCAGTTCCTGATACAGCCGATTCAAGGAAGCGTTTTCGCCGGACAGCGCGCGGATGCGTAAGTGATTACCGATCAACACCAACGACAAAGGCAGGCCGCCCGTTTCAGCGACCAGTTCTGCGGCCTTTTCGGGCGTGTTCTCCATCACTTCGGGGGCCAGTTGGGAGAGCAAGCGCAAACGGTCTGTTTCCCCCAATTCCTCGACGCGCACCAGGCCTGCGTTTGCAAACCGCACCGCGATTTCCGGCAAACGGGTTGTGATCATGTGCGCGCAGTTGGGGCCGCCCAGGCGAAAGGCAAGCGCGTCCTCCTCGCGCCAGGCGTCATCGATCACCAGCAAAATATTTTGCGTGCCAATGGCAGCATGGACGGCATCGATCAGGGCCGCCAGCGGCGCGCGGGAATCCCCTTTTCCGGCAGAGGCGCCCAACGCAGCAGCCCATTGGGCCAACACCGCGCTCACGTCGGGGGAACGTCCCAACCGTGCCCACAGGATGCCGTCCCGGAACCGTTCGGCAACTTGCGGATCGTGCGCGAGCGCGATGGCCAGCGCGGTTTTCCCCACACCCGGCGGACCGAGCAGCGCAATGTTCTGGCCAGAGAGCAGGCGGCCTTTCAGGTTGCCCAACAAAGCACCACGACCAACCAGATCGAACGGCGGCTTGGGGGGCGCCAGGAAGGGGGCGAAAGTGTTATCCTGACGAAACCGGCTTTCCTGCTCCCTCAGCTTCTCCAGCAGCCGGTCGAGGGCCGCGGCCTGTTCGTGGTTGTAAGTGCTGCGCGCGATGTTGAGCTGCTCAGTCAGGTTATGCACGCTGCAACGCTTGAAAAACCTTTCGTGGATGATGAAGTAGGGACGCCAGCGTTTTTCGTTAGGGTTGGGTGTCCCATCATCCGGTCTGAGCCGCTCTATTGCCTCCTGCAGCACGCGCCGCAGGGCCGTCCCCCGCCCGATCGCGGTGGGCGGCAACCGGTCCGCTCGTTGGCGGGCCTGCACGATGGTCAGCCCCGCCAGGGGGGTAGCGCCCAGTTGAGCGGGGCTGTGCCAGCATTTGAGGGCGCGCAATACAGATTTGCGAGTTAATCGTGAAGGGGGAGCAGGGTTTGTCACTGTTTTTCGTCCCTGGTGACAGAAAAATCGGCACTTTTTCGGCAAAACAAGAGAGCTATTTCATATTATATTCAAAACAGGGGGAATGGTCACGCAAGTGACGTAAGCTCGCCGGTCGAGCGCTGCCCTGAGCCGGGTCGAAGTGTAGGCGATCACCCAGCGGGTACGCTCGCACCAGGGCTTTTGAACGTTCTGAGCTTTGGCGGATAGACACGGCGGTTGAGCCGTTGCACTCGCTGTTGGAGGGCACTGGGTAGGGGAAAACAGTGCCCTCCTCCCTTGGACCGTGAGTGAGCGACCGGCAAGTCGCTCCAACGACCGTCACCCCAACGGCATCAAGGTAAGGACGACCGGCAGGTCACCCCGACGGCAAGTCACCCCGACAGCCGGTCGCCCCGACGGCATCAAGGTAAGGGCGACCAGCAAGTCGCTCCAACGACCGTCGCCCCAACGACCGTCGCCCCGACGGCATCAAGGTAAGGGCGACCGGCAGGTCGCCCCGACGGCAAGTCACCCCGACAGCAGGTCGCCCCGACGGCATCAAGGTAAGGGCGACCGGCAAGTCGCCCCAACGACCGTCACCCCAACGGCATCAAGGTAAGGGCGACCGGCAAGTCGCCCCAACGACCGTCGCCCCGACGAGGCCGGTCGCCCCGACGGCATCAAGGTAAGGGCGACCAGCAAGTCGCTCCAACGACCGTCGCCCCAACGACCGTCGCCCCGACGGCATCAAGGTAAGGGCGACCGGCAAGTCGCCCCAACGACCGTCGCCCCAACGACCGTCGCCCCGACGGCCGGTCGCCCCGACGGCATCAAGGTAAGGGCGACCGGCAAGTCGCTCCAACGACCGTCGCCCCAACG
>JALUWE010000367.1 GCA_027019845.1 Anaerolineales bacterium
GCCGCCGAACCCGCGTTGTCGTGACGGTAGCGCGGCCAGAGGGCATTGCCGTAGCCGTTCACCCCGCCGTCTTCGATGATGTTCAGCGTGCCGTCCTCTTGCAGCACGTAGATCACACCCTCGTGAATCACCGGGCTGGTGAGCACGCGGGCCTGCGAAGCCAGGGTGTATTCCTTCACAGGCTGGCCGTCCAGAGTGAGCATTTGCAGCTTACCGTCCGTGGCGAACAGCACGTAGCGGTCGTCGGCCAGGGTGGGGGAGGCGTGGGCGAACGCGCCCGGCACTTCGGCCAGCAGCGTGGCCTCGCAGGCCGGGGTGACGCGCCACAGCTGGCCGCGGCGGGTGTTTTGCGCGTCCGGCACGCTGACGGGGAGGTAGGCGTTCCCCGCGGCGTCCACGGTGGCCGCGGCGTAGAAGCCCGCGGCCTGGGTTTGCGGCTCGAAGGGGAATTCCACGCGGCAGACCTCGTTCAGGTCGTTGTCCAGGCGGTAGAGCGCGCTCACCATGCGGTCGTCGTTGGGGCGCACGTACTGCACCCACACGCCGCTGCCGTCGGGCACCACCTCGCCGGAGACCGAATCCATGTTGGCGCCGACGAAGGGGAGGGCGTAGCAGGCCAGGTCGCCGGGATCGAAGCTCGCCAGCACGTTGAGTTCCTTGTCGGTTTTGATCACCGAGCAGCCGTACAGGTACTCGCTTTCGTCGCCGGATTTTTTGCCCACGGTTTGGGCCGCGCTGCCCCAGTACAGGTACTCGCCGTCGGTGGTGGCGCTGGTGCCGATCCAGGCGCGGAACCCGTCGGTGGTGTCGCGTTGATACATGATGTTCCCCGCGCCGTCCACCGCGAAGAGCGCGCCGCAGTTGGGGTTGATGGGGTTCTGGCAGGCGGGATCGGGGCCGTTGATCGAGCCGAAGTAGAACAGGCCGTCCAGGAGCGTGCCGCCGCTGTCGGCGGTGATGCCCACGCTCATCTTCTGGCGCAGTTCCAGCGTTTGCGGGTCGAAGGCCAACACTGTGCCGCCGAAAGTGACCGTCCAGTAGAGGGTGTTCCCTGCGGCGTCGTAGGTCAGCGGGGCCTCACCTGCCGCGCCCTCGTAAAGTGTGTAGAGCTGGCCGTCTTGCAGGTTGTAGCCGAACAGCAGGCGCCCGTAAGGGCCGGGGTTCTGCTGGCACTCGCGGCGGCTATGCGCGGGATAGATCAGCCAATCCCCGACGATGATGGGGGTGGCGGTGAAGTTTGCGCAGTTGGGGTCCACCGGAACCTGCACGTAACGCACCCCGGCGGTCTGGCCGTAGGTGGCGTCGGGGATGAGAGGTTGGGGATTGGCGTTGGGTGAGGGCGAGGGGTTGGGTGGGGTATTGGATACCGGAGGGGTATCGGGGGTGGGGGAGGGGACATCTGCTGCCGGATAGGGGGTGTCTGCCGGTGGCGAGGGGGTGGCGGCCTGGCAGGCGAGCATTGCCAGTAGCAGAAGGGCCGCACTTGCGAGCAACTTTGTTCGTGTGTTGGTGATCATGGCATCCTCACAAAATAAAAATGGTTGGTTGAGTCCATTGTAGCCAACTTTGTGAAGATGTTGTGAATGGTTTGTTTTTTGGGTGTAAAACTTCCGGCTCTTGTTGTTTACTGTCGGTTGGGGCGGGGGAAGTCGTCGTTGCTTTTGGTGTGAGGTAAACGAGTACACGGACCTGAATCCGAACAATGATAAAATACCTGTCCACGCACATTCAGGAGTTCAACCATGAGCACTCGACAATTTGGTTTTTGTTCCCCGCGGGCGGACGTAGAAGTCCATCTACCGGATGGGCGTGTGGTGACCGGCCCGCGCGGCGCGGCGGTGGGGGAGTTTTTGCGTCTGGTCGATGATGAGGCGGCCCCAATCGTGGGCGCGTTGGTCAACGACCAATTGCGCGAGCTGACGTATCCGATCCGGATGGACAGCCGCGTCCAACCGGTCACCATGCGCGACGAGGACGGGATGCGCATCTACCGCCGCACGCTGACCTTTTTGCTGGAGGCTGCCTTCGAGCACCTGTTCCCCGGCGCCACCCTGACTATCGATCACTCGGTGGCCGCGGGCGGCTATTTTTGCCAGGTGAGCGGCCGGCCAGGGTTGAGCGAGGCGGAGTTGCAGCAACTACAGGAACGCATGGCAGCCCTGATCGAGCGGGATATCCCCTTCATCCGTAAAAAAGTGCCCCTCGACGAGGCGGTCGCCTATTTCCGGCAAAAAGGCTTCGACGACAAAGTCCGCCTGCTGGCGCACCGCAAGAAGGATTTCCTGATCCTGTACGACATGGATGGCTATTGCGATTACCATCATGGTTACATGCTGCCCTCCACCGGCTACCTCAAATGGTTCGATCTGCAATCGGTGGACGGCGGCTTTACCCTGCGTTTTCCGCGGCGCAGCAACCCCACCTCGCTCTCGCCCCCGCGCCAATATCCCAAGATGTTGGCCGCGTTCCGCCGGTATGGCGACCTGTTGGAAAAGCTGGGTATCGTCAGTGTGGGCGCGCTGGACGACGCCATTTTGGACAAGCGTATCCGGGAGGTGATCCTGGTCTCCGAGGCGCGGCACGAACGGCGCATTGCGGAGATCGCCACCCAGATCGTGGAACGCAAGGAGCGCACCCGCGTCATCCTGATCGCCGGGCCTTCCTCCTCCGGCAAAACCACCTCCTCCAAACGCCTGACCGTGCAACTGCTGGCGCGCGGCATTTCCCCCTTTCCGTTGGAGATGGACAATTATTTCGTGGACCGCGAGCGCACCCCGCGCGACGAGAATGGCGATTACGATTTCGAGTCGCTCTACGCGCTGGATTTGGAGCGGCTGGCGCACGACTTGAAAGCGCTGATCCAGGGGAAACGCGTGCAGCTTCCGCACTATGATTTCCACACCGGCAAACAGGGCGACGGCGAGGTGGTCCAATTACAGCCCGGTCAAATCATCATCATGGAAGGTATCCACGGCCTGAACCCCAACCTGCTGCCGGATTTGCCGCGCGAGCAGACCTTCCGCATCTACATTTCCGCGCTCACCCAACTGAACCTCGACCGGCACAATCGCGTCTCCACCACCGACACCCGCCTGCTGCGGCGCATTGTGCGCGACGCGCGCGAGCGCGGCTACACCGCGTACGAAACCATTCAGCGGTGGGAATCCGTCACCCGCGGGGAGAAACGCAACATCTTCCCGTACCAGGAAAACGCGGACGTGATCTTCAATTCCGCGCTGGTGTATGAGCTGGCGGCCCTCAAACCCCTGGCAGAGCCGCTGTTGCGCCAGGTGCCCTTTGGCACGCCCGAATTCGTAGAGGCCAAACGGCTGCTGGCGCTGCTGGAGTGGTTCTTGCCCGTGGACAGCGAGCTGGTGCCGAATAACTCGATTTTGAAAGAGTTCGTGGGCGGGTCGATCCTGAAGCATTTCAAAGTCTGGGAGCAGATGTGAACCGGAGGCCAACTTTGGACAATCCATCCATGCGTCTGGGAGTGATGACCAGCGGCGGGGACGCGCAGGGGATGAACGCGGCGGTGCGCGCGGTGGTGCGCACCGCGCTGGCGCGCGGCATCCGGCCCTACGCGATCCGCGAGGGCTACAGCGGCATGGTGGCGGGCGGCGAGATGATCCGCGCCATGACCTGGGAGTCGGTCGGCGGGATCATGCACCAGGGCGGCACGGTGATCGGCACCGCGCGCTGCCAGGAATTCCGCACCCGGGAGGGGCGGCGGCAAGCCGCCAAAAACCTGATCGTACACGGCATCGACAACCTGGTGATCATCGGCGGGGACGGCAGCCTGACCGGGGCCAACATCTTCCGCCAGGAGTGGCCGGAGCTGCTGGAGGAGCTGGCGCGCGGCGGTGAGATCGAAGCCGGAGCCGCGCAGCGACACCCCGCCCTGACCATCGCCGGGTTGGTAGGCTCCATCGACAACGACATGCACGGCACGGACATGACCATCGGCGCGGACACCGCCTTGCACCGCATCACGGAGGCGGTGGATGCCATTGCCAGCACCGCGGCCAGCCACCAGCGCACCTTCGTGGTGGAGGTGATGGGCCGCAACTGCGGCTACCTGGCCTTGATGGGCGCGTTGTCCGCGGGCGCGGATTGGGTGCTGATCCCGGAAAACCCGCCCAATCTGGACAACTGGGAAGAGCGCATGTGCCAGGTGCTGCGCGCCGGACGCCAGGCGGGCCGCCGCGATAGTATCGTGATCGTCGCCGAGGGCGCCATCGACCGCCAGGGACGACCGATCACCTCCCAGTATGTCCGGCAGGTGCTGGAAGAGGGGCTGGAAGAGGAAGTGCGCCTCACGATTCTAGGCCACGTACAGCGCGGGGGGACGCCCTCCGCGTTCGACCGCAACCTGAGCACCCTGCTGGGGCACGCGGCTGTGGAGGCCATTGCGAGCGGCGAAATCCACGGAGAGGCCGTGTTGATCGGTTTGCGCGGCAACCGTGTGACCCGCGCGCCCCTGATGGCGTGCGTGGAACGCACCCACGCGGTCAACCAGGCCATCCAAAACCGCGATTTCGAGGCCGCGCTGCGCTTGCGCGGGGACAATTTCGCGGATTCGTTCCGCATCTTTCGCACCCACGCCCGCGCGCTGCCGCACCCCCCTGCCGCGGGCCAGCAACGCTTTCGCCTGGCCGTGATGCACAGCGGCGGACCGGCCGCCGGCATGAACACCGCGGTGCGCACCGCGGTGCGCATCGGGCTGGACCAAGGCCACGAGTTGATCGGCGTGCGCAACGGGTTCATCGGGCTGGCGCGCGGCGACTTTCGAGAGATGGATTGGATGTCGGTCAACGGCTGGGCGCACACGGGGGGCGCGGAACTGGGCACCAACCGCACCCTGCCCGCGGAGAGCGACCTGTACCACATCGCCCGCAACATCGAAGAGCACCGCATCGACGGGCTGCTGTTGATCGGCGGCTGGGCTGCATACCAGGGCGCGTACCGGCTGTACAGCCAGCGCCACATCTTCCCGGCTTTCAACCTGCCGATCATCTGCCTGCCAGCCACCATCGACAACGACCTGCCGGGGTCCGATCTGAGCATCGGCGCGGACACCGCGCTGAACAACATCGTGCAAGCCGTGGGCAAGATCAAGCAGTCCGCGGTGGCCTCCCAGCGTTGTTTCGTGGTCGAGGTAATGGGGCGCGATTGCGGCTATCTGGCTCTGATGAGCGGGCTGGCGACCGGCGCGGAGCGCGTCTACCTGCCCGAAGAAGGGGTGACGCTGGATGACTTGCGCGACGATCTGAACAACCTGATCGCAGGGTTCCAGAACGGCAAACGCCTGGGGTTGATGATCCGCAACGAGAATGTCAACCCGTTTTACACCACCGCGTTCATGGCCGCGTTGTTCGAGGAGGAGGGCCGCGACCTGTTCGACGTGCGCCAGGCGATCCTGGGACACCTCCAACAGGGCGGCGACCCCTCGCCCTTCGACCGCATCCAGGCCGCGCGGCTGGCCGCCCGGTGCGTCGATTTTCTGATCGCAGAGGCTGGCAAAGACGAACCGGACAGCGCGTTCATCGGCATTCAGGGCGGCAAAATCGTCTTCACCCCGCTCGAGGATTGGCCGAGGTTGATCGAAAAAGAGAAACAGCGTCCCAAACAGCAATGGTGGCTGGACTTGCGCCCGGTGGCGAAAACCCTGGCGGCGGCAGGCGGGCCATAGGCTGGTAAGCACGAACAGACCCATCCGGAGGTGACCTATGCGTGGCTGTACCCGATTTATCACGTTCATTCTGGCGATCTTGTTGATCGTGACTTTGCCGCTTTCGCTCCTGGTGTTCAACGTGGGCCGGGTGGTGTTCGACCGCGATCTGGTCAAGGGCGTGGTGACCGAGATCGTGACCCAGTCCGACCTGATACCGGTCGGGCTGGCGTGGTTCTCGGAATCGCGCGCCCAGGCGCGGGTGGAGGCCGGTTTGGCCCAGCCGGGTACGCTCGAGCCGGACGTTTTGCAGCTGATGGCTTTCCTGGACGCGGACGATTGGCGGGCGATCAAGGGCGAGGTGCTGACGGACGAGATTCTGGCCGCCTGGGTTGCGGTGGCGGTGGATGGGGTGTACGACTGGATCGATTCCGATGAGCGTGTGCCGCAAATCGCTTTCGACATGCAGCCTTTCAAAGCGCGGGTGGGTGACGAACCCGGCTTGCGTTCGGTCGAGATCGTGTACGAGGCGTTGCCAGCCTGCTCCGAGGCCCAGATCGAGGACTTCAAACAACGATTGTCCGCCGCGCCCCCGGGCACCGAGGTGCTCTACAACCTGTGCCGCTTCCCCGACCCGTGGCGCGAAGACCAGTTTTCCGACTACCTGGACTCCCTCGACGCGGTGGTGAACAGCGTTCCCGCGACCTTCGACCTGACCGGGGAGGTGGCCCAGGCCGAGAACCCGGCGGGCGTTGGGCCGGAGGCCATCAAAGCGCAGTTGCGGCTTTTGAAGAGCGTGTATTGGGTGGCATTGTTCGTTCCGCTGGGGCTGCTGGCGTTGATCTGGCTTTTTGGGGCGCGTTCTCTGGATAGGCTTGGCCGCTGGTGGGGCACCCCGTTGACGCTGGGCGGCCTGATTGCGCTGATCATCGCGCTGGTATACCGGCCTGTGGTGACCGGGGTGCTGGCTGCCGGCCCCTTGAGCGAGGTCCCCCAGGACATCCAACAAGAGGCCATTCAGGCGGTTTTGCGCCTGGCAGAGGAGGTGTTCCAACCCTTACTCATCCAGTCGCTGGTGATTGTGGTGCTGATTGGGCTGGGGTTGGTGCTGATCGGCGGTGCGATTGGCAGGCGGAGGGGGTAGGCGTTCGAGTTTCGAGGACGAAGAGGGGGTTGTTTAGCTACGCAGCGCGCGGGCAGTTCCCGCCGCGGCGGCTTTGATGAAGGCCTGCGCGCCTTCCTGGAGCAACGCGCCGGCTTGTTTGAAAGCACGCTTCAACGTGTCCCGCTCGCCCAGTTTCAGCAGCCCTTCCCATTGCTGGCGGCCCAGCCATTGTTTGAGTTTGATGTCGTCGCGCAGGGCGCGGGTCAGCTCCTCGGCCAGATACCACACCATGACTTCGGCATGGGGCGTGTAGCCGGATTGCACACGCTGCTCGCGGCGAAGGAAGCCGCGGCGTTCCAGTTTGCTCAATTCGGGGGAGAAGTCCGGCAGGTCTCGCAGCAGGGTCTGCACATCGAAAGCGCGGCCTTGCAAGAGCAGGGGGGCGCTGTCCAGCGCGGCCAGGGTAAAGGCCATCTGCATGTAGGGCGTCCAGGCGGCCCAGATGTCGTTCAGTGTGCTCTCCGCGTCGGCAAGAAAATCGTTCCCCGCGCTGATGAACCGCTCGTAGGCATTGTCTTTGTCCTCGTACCAGTCCCACAGGTAGTAGGCCGCGGTCTGCAAGAAGTAAGGGTGCTGCCCGGCAACGCGGCGGATGAAGGCGCGGTCCGCGGGCGTGAATCGCTCTCCGCCGCGGGCAAGCAGTGTTCCCACATCCTTGAGGGGGAACGGGTACAGGGGGATTTCCTGGGCGAAGTTGAAGTAGGGTGATCCAGCGGCGAAGTCTCTGGCTGCGTGGTTCATCTCTGTCAGCGAACTGCGTGCCGCGATGACCAGCGAGAAGGAGCGGTAGCGCGAGGCCAGCGAGCGCAACATGCCGTACACGGCACTGGAGTGCAAGCCAGGCTCGTTCTGTAACGCATCGAATTCGTCCAACAGCAGGACGAAATGGCGCCCCTGTTCCTCTAAGGCGGCGAAGACCGGCTCCCAGCGGGTGGCCTCGAAAGTGCCCTGTTCGTAAACCGGGCGGGCCACCTGCCAGCGTTTTGCCAGCGGGCCAAATACCTCGCGCCAGAAGCGCTGCGCGTTCCAGCCGCTCATGATGTGCCCATCCAGGTAGTGGAACATCAGGCGGGCTGCCGTTGCGCCAAACATCTCACGGGCGGTGTCTTGCATGTGTAGCAGCAGGGAAGTTTTGCCCGTGCGCGGCTCGGCAGTGATGATGGCGCTGCCGCCCTGCCGCACCTGCCCGACCAGACGGTGCAGCTCGCGTTTGCGGTTCAAAAAGGCTTCTCCCCGGACGGGGTCGCCGAAGGTGAAGGGGTTGGTGGTCATGGTGTTTGTCCTTTTGATGCCCTCACCCCATCCCCCGGGGTAGGGGTGAGGGCGAATACAGGTTCGCTCTCCGTTCGGCTCCATTGGCCCTCACCCCATCCCCTGCCCCTTCCCCTCTCCCAATGCTGGGAGAGGGGAAGGGGTGGCGGCGGTGCAGCCGCGGGGGTAGGGGTGAGGGGAAGTGCAGGTTCATCCTCCGTGCCCGGACTCCCCTCTCCCGCTGGCGGGAGAGGGGTTGGGGGTGAGGGCGGCTTGCCAAATTCTCTCCAGGACTACTTCGATATTCTCCAACACGTCGTGATTGTGGAAGCGGAGCACGCGGTAGCCTCGCTCCCGCAGGTACGCTTCGCGGGCGGCATCGTGTTCCCGTTGAGTCTCGTGGATACCGCCGTCCACTTCGATCACCAATCGCTTCTCGGCACAATAGAAATCCACAATCGCTCGCCCGATGGGATGTTGGCGACGGAATTTCAATCCGTGCAACCGGCGGTTGCGCAGCCGTTGCCAGAGTGCGCTTTCTGCGGGTGTCATGCGTTGGCGTAACACCCGCGCCTGGGAGCGGACGCTTTCGGGTGCGCGAATGGGGCGTTTTTTGGGCATGGTGGCTCCGTTGGCCCTCACCTCATCCCCTGGCCCCTTCCCCTCTCCCAATGCTGGGAGAAGGGAAGGGGTGGCGGTGGTGCAGCCGTCGGGGCAGGGGTGAGGGGAAGTGCAGGTTCATCCTCCGTGCCCGGATTCCCCTCTCCCAAAGCTGGGAGAGGGGTTGGGGGTGAGGGCGGATACAGGTTCACTCTCCGTTCGGCTCCGTTGGCCCTCACCCCATCCCCCGGCCCCTTCCCCTCTCCCAATGCTGGGAGAGGGGTTGGGGTGGCGGTGCAGCCGTCGGGGTAGGGGTGAGGGAAAGTGCAGGTTCACTCTCCGTGTCCGGACTCCCCTCTCCCAAAGCTGGGAGAGGGGTTGGGGGTGAGGGCGAATACAGGTTCGCTCTCCGTTCGGCTCCATTGGCCCTCACCCCATCCCCTGGCCACTTCCCCTCTCCCAATGCGGGGTAGGGGTGAGGGGAAGTACAGCCCGGTTTGCAGCCAGGCCAGGCCGCCCAG
>JALUWE010000368.1 GCA_027019845.1 Anaerolineales bacterium
TTACCCAATTACCCAATTACCCATCCTTCGACTACGAGCGACCGGAGTTCGGCACGAACTCTCCCCGCCCTCCGCTCAAGATGCAATCCCAAATTCACAATTAACCGTTCACAATTCACAATTCCCCAACCTCCATGCCCCCTTCCGAAATCCTCCCCCTCGCCCAACAACTGATCCGCATCCCCTCTGTCACCGTGGGAGAAGAGACCCGCCTGGAAGAAGTGCGCCGCGCGGTGTACTTCGCAGCTGACTACCTGCGCTCTCACCGCCTCGAAGTGCGCCTGTTCGATCAGGGCGACTACCCCGCGCTGCTGGCCGGTTTCCCCGGCCAATTGCTCGCCCCCGTCATGCTCAACGGGCACCTGGACGTGGTCGCCGCGGAACCGGGCATCGACCACTTTCAGCCGCGCATCGAAGGCGATTACCTGTGGGGACGCGGCGCGGCCGACATGAAAACCGTGGTCGCCACCTACCTGGTGTGGATGAAAAACACCCGCCAGACCGGGCCGCCCTATCCATCCATCAACCTGCTGCTGATCGGCAACGAAGAGACCGGCGAGGAACAGCCCACCGGCACGTCGCACGCCCTGGCCGCGCTGGAACGCGAACACGGCTACGCGCCCCAACTGCTGATCGCCGGCGAGCGCACCGAAGAAACCGGCAGCCAGCTCTGGGGGCAGGTGTGCGTCGAAAATCGCGGGGTCGCCCGCTTCCAGGTCATCGCCCGCGGGCAGCGCGGCCATTCCGGCTCGGCCTCCCTGCAAAACGACCTCACCCAGCGCATCATCCGCGCCCGCCAGAAACTCTCCCAACTGGCCGCCCGCCACCTCACCCTGGAGAGCGCGGACGGCTGGCATTCCCAAATCCGTTTCCCCTTCGCCCACATCGGCACCCCCGGCGTCTACAACATCGTGCCGGACTACGGCGTGCTGGGCGTGGAAATTCGTCCCATCCCGGCAGATGACGTGACCGCGCTGGTGCAGGAATTTCAAGACTTCTGCCGCGCCGAACAGCTGGAAATCGACGATCTGCTGGTCGAACCCGGCGTGGTCTGCGACCCCGGCAACCCCTACCTGCGCCTGCTGCTGGACGCGGTGCGCCAGGCCTCGGGCCGCCCACCCGAGCTGGGCCGCAAACTGCACGGCACCAGCGCGCGCTTCGCGCCCGGCGGAAACGGCGTGGTGTGGGGCCAATCCGGCCTCGGCCCGCACGCCAGAGACGAACGCCACTACATCCCCAGCATCGAGCCGTACTACCGTGCATTGGATGCCTTGGGAGCGATGGTTAAGAGTAAGGAGTAGGGAGTAAGGAGTAAGGAGTAAGGAGTAAGGAGTAGGCCAACCTTCCCATTCCCCAACCAGCCCCCCAAACCAACCAATCCGCCAGGAACCAACCATGCCCACCCTGATCATCAAATTCGGCGGCACGTCCGTTGGCAGCGCAGAGGCTATCTCCCAGGCGTGCCAAATCGTGGCGCAGGCGCGCGGCGAATTCGAACATGTCGCCATCGTCACATCGGCCATGTCCGGTGTCACCGATCTGCTGCTGGCCGCCGCGGCCGCGGCAGAACGCGGGGAAATGCAAGCCGTCCACCAAACCGCCACCCGGCTGCGCGACCGGCATTTCGGCGCGGTGCGCGCCTTGTTGCCGGAGCCATTCGACCACCAATCGCAAGTCGAGATCGAACCGCTGATCACCGAATTCGTGCGCTTGTGCCAGGCCGTTCAGGTGCTGGGCGAGGCCACCCCGCGCGCCCTCGACGCGGTCGCCTCGTTGGGAGAACGCATGAGCGTCCGGCTGCTGGCCGCCGCGCTGGAACACCGCGGCATCCCCGCGCGCCCCATCGAAGCCACCCAACTGATCGTCACCGACGACCACCATCAGGCTGCGCACCCCGATTTCCAGGCCACCGCCGAACGCGTGCGCACGCGGCTGCCCCGCCTGTGGCAGCAGGGCGTCGTCCCGGTGATCACCGGCTTCCTGGCCGCCACCCCGCAGGGCG
>JALUWE010000369.1 GCA_027019845.1 Anaerolineales bacterium
GGCGTTGGGATGATGGGAGGTGTTTCGAGAAAGGCGATGAACCTGTCGAGCACGAATTTGTCCACCAGTTTTGGTGAACCGCGGTTGAGGCGGATGTAGTATCCATTCCCAACCGGTGATTCGTCCCCGATCTCGATTTTCTGTTCCCCCTCTTCGGGCATCGAGAAGGTGATGGCGTAATCAGGCACGTCCAGCCCAATGGCGTCCAGTGCGGGCGGGTTTTCCAATTCGTTCAGCACGCGGATGGCAGAGAGCTGACTGATGGTGGATGTCAATTGGGTTTGATCGACGTTCTCAGCCGGAGCCGGGGGTTCGACCGCCAGCCAGAGATCGTTCTTCTTTTCGAAGGCCACCGCCTCGCCACTTGCGCCGGACACTCGCAGGCTGTCCACCTGGTTCGGGTCGAGTTCCAGCAAAAACCGGCTGGGGACCGGGGTGGGCAGGGAGCCTTCCGGGGTGTCTTCCGGCTCCTGGCGTTGAATGAGCACGGCCACAGCCAGCACAATAGCAAAAAGAACCAGAAGAATGACGGTATTTCGCTGTAACATGGCTGCTTTTACCCTCTCCTGCGGCGTCTAATCCAAACCACGATACCGGATACGAGGGCGAAGCCCGGCAGGACGAACACCGATCCGAGCAAAATCAAACCCATGGTGTACCGCTGGGGGGGCAGGAGCAAGCGCTGGGTGCGGTCTTTCGGGGTCAGGTTGATGATGTCTTCCTGCGCGGCTGCCCAATCCACTGCGTTGACGAACAAATCCCCGTTACCATACAAGTTGAAGTAGGCGTTGGTGGGGAAATCGGAATCGCCAAAGACCACGATGCGAGCGCCGGTTGCCAGATTTTCGCCCACCACCGCGACGGGCACCGGCCCGATCAGGTCCTCGCCCTCGTCAGGGTTGATTTCCTGGTTGGCGACCAGGGCGTTGAAATTGGTCTCGGCCCAGGATTGGGGCGCGGTCAGCACCAGTTCGGTCAGGGTGATGGCATCGTCGTCCGCGCCGCTGGCCTGTACGCTGCGCGCGTCGGGGAAGACGGTGACAAGGCCTTGAATTTTTTGGATGATCAGATGGTCGGCGTACTGGTTTGCCACGGCCACGAAGGGCTGGTTGGAGCTGAGATCGACGACGATGTCGTTACCGAGGGTGATGCCCCATCCGGAGGCCAGGTAATCGGTCAAAAAGTCTTGGGCTTCGCCAAACTGGGTGAGCGGGAGGGGTTCGTACATCACGATCAGCGCGCCGCCCGCGTCCAGGTAGGCGGAGATCAACGAGATTTCCTCAGCCGTGATGGGGAATTGCGGCCCGGCGATCACCAACACGGTAGCGTCTTCGGGGATTTCATTGGTGGCCAGCAGGTTGAGGCTCTCGAGGGTGTAGTTTTTGTTTTCCAACAGGGATTTGATTTGGGTGAGCGAGGAATCGCCGGCCTGTTCGAAGGTTTTTTCGCCGTGGCCGGTGAGGAAATATACTTTTTGATCGCCAGGGTTGAGCAAACGTACGATGGCGGAGGTGATCTCCCGTTCGGTGACCAGTGTCACCTGCTCCTGGTTGTCGCCCATTTGGAGGACGATGGTGCCGTCGCGGGTGACGTTCGCCCGCTGGGCTGCCAGGGGGTCCTCACCGGGATCGATGAACTCGAAATCGAATTTGCCTTTGGCGAAAAACTTGTAGTCGTCCAACAAATCCCGGGCGCGCTCGGCCCCGACCGGGTTTTGAGCGGTGTAAAAGGCTTTGGCGATCACCGGTTCGGGCAGTTTTGCCAGCGCGTCCAGGGTTTCGGGCGAGAGGGTGTTTTCCTTGTCTTCGGTCAGGTCCCAGCGCAGGTTCCAGGCCTGGGCATTCTGATAGACCAGGAAATTGATGACGATCACGATGCCAAAAAAGGCCAGCGCCAAAACGAAGGCGTTGCTGCCATAGCGCGCCTGGCGTCCGGTCAACATCTGCCGGGTACGGTCGGGATCCAGGATGATGAACAAGGCGATTCCCACCACAACC
>JALUWE010000370.1 GCA_027019845.1 Anaerolineales bacterium
CCCAACCCGCGGAGGAAGAATCCGGCACGGCCCCTGATGAAACAACCGTGCCAGTGGATGAGACGCCCGCCGCAGAGACCGCAGAAGAATCCCAGCAAAATGCTGAAGAAGAAACCGAGGAAGCATAGAACATGGCTGTCACAATCGAACAAATCAAAGAACTGCGAGCCGCAACCGGCGTCGGTATTTTGGACTGCCGCAAAGCCCTGGAAACTGCCAACGGCGACTTCGACAAGGCGGTCGATCTGTTGCGCCAGAAAGGGCTTGCCAAAGCCGCCAAACGTGCCGACCGGGAGGCCGCCGAGGGCGTGATCGAGTTATATTCCCACGGCAATGGCCGGGTAGGCGTCATGGTCGAGGTGAATTGTGAGACCGATTTCGTGGCCCGTTCGGAGGATTTCCGCAAATTTGCCCACGAGATCGCCCTGCAAGTGGCGGCTGGCGCGCCTCAATTCGTTCGTGAAGAGGACATCCCCGCGGAGGTGCTCGAACACGAGCGCGAAATCGCCACAAAACGCGCCCAGGAAGAGGGCAAACCGGAGAAACTCATCCCCAAGATCGTGGAGGGACGTTTGTCCAGTTTCAAGAACGAAGCGGTTCTGTTGCGGCAAAAGTACATCCGCGACGAAAGTATCACCGTGCAGAAGTTGCTCCACGAAACCATCGCCAAAATCGGCGAAAACATCGTCATTCGCCGATTTGCCCGCTGGGAACTGGGCGAAAGCATCAAAAAGTAATTGGCAAGAGCCAACCAAATGGTTGGCTCTTTTTATGACAAGCAAACCCAAAACAGGAGCGTGAACATGAAAAATGGTCTGAAATACCGGCGTGTATTGCTCAAGTTGAGCGGGGAGGCCCTGGCCGGGCGCGGCGGCCTGCCCATCGATCCGCAGCAGGCCGACAATGTGGCGCAAAGAATCTGCGAAGTGCATGAGATGGGCGTAGAGGTGGCCGTGGTGATCGGGGCCGGCAACCTGTGGCGCGGCCGTATCGGCCTGGAACGCGGCATGGACCGTGCCACAGCCGACTACATGGGGATGCTGGCGACTGTGATGAACGCGCTGGCCCTGATGGACGCCATCGAGCGCGCCGGCGTGGTGGTGCGCGTGCAAACCGCCATCGAGATGCGCGCTGTGGCCGAGCCGTACATCCGCCGCCGCGCCATCCGCCACCTGGAAAAAGGCCGTGTGGTCATCTTTGGAGGCGGCACCGGCAATCCCTATTTTTCCACCGACACCGCGGCCGCGTTGCGCGCCATGGAAATCGACGCGGATGTGGTCATCAAGGCCACCAAAGTCGATGGCGTGTACGACTCCGACCCGAAAACCAACCCCGACGCAGTGCGCTTCGACAATCTGACCTACATCGAAACCCTCAACCGCCGGCTGGAAGTGATGGACAGCACCGCCATCTCCCTGTGTATGGATAATGAGCTGCCCATCCTGGTGGTTAACCTTTGGGACAAAGATTCCCTGCGCCGTGCCCTGCTCGGTGAACCCGTCGGGACGCTCGTCCACGTGTGATATAGAGGCCTCCGAAAGTTGGTGGTAGAATACCTCGCGAGACAATGGAAAAATTTCCCCCAAGCAGGTGACACGCATCTATCGGATGGATGCCACCCCACCCCCTACCTATTGGAGAAGCGCAGCCATGGTCAAAGACGCACTACGTGAAACAGAGGAACGCATGAGAGGCGCTATCCATGCCCTCGAAGATGATCTGGCACGGATTCGGACGGGTAGAGCCAGCCCCGCGCTGATCGAAAAATTGCCCGTGGAGTATTACGGTGTTCCCACTCCCCTGATGCAATTGGCAACCATTGGTGTGCCCGAACCCCGCCAATTGTTGATCCGGCCTTTCGACCCCTCCAGCATCAAAGACATCGAGCGCGCCATTATGGCCTCCGACCTGGGGTTGACCCCCACCAACGACGGGAAAAACATCCGTCTCAACCTGCCGGTGTTGACCCAGGAGCGTCGCCGCGAATTGG